>CAZOTC010000031.1:0-17118 GCA_964582605.1 uncultured Geobacter sp.
GGCCTTGATATGCTGGAAGTTGTCCAGAAACAGGCGAGAACAAACGGGTTTTCAAATGACACGCCGTAGTAGTTGACTGAAAGGTTCATTTAAAACTCCTTGTGACACCTGGAAAACCTCGCCCGGCAAAGTCACGCCCTCATGATGAAAACGCCAGAAACGGTGAAACAAACAGCAGGATGCCGGCGGCAATGATGATATACAGCGCCGCCCCCTTGTAACGGTGCAGCTCCGGCACCCGGTAGACCAGATAGGCCGGGATCAGACAGCCGATCAGGGCGAAGATCGGGCTGCAGATGGAGGTGAAGGCCAGCACCGGAAAGTCCTGCAGCACCGCCCACCAGGCCAGCAGCACGGTAAAGACCAGGATCGCCGGTCCCACCAGGGTTTCGCTGACCCGTTCTTCCGGCATCATCCGGCGCAGCAGGTTCATGGCAATACCGCGGCAGGCCTCGCTGAATCCCAGAAAGACGCTGAAAAAAGCGGTCATGACCGCAAAAATATTGAGGATCAGCGACAGCACCTGCACCACCATGCTGTGGCCGCCGTTGCCGGTCATCATCGAGGCCACCATGGCCAGGGCCGAGATATTCTCCTTCGAGGCCCGCACCGCCGCGTCATGCCCCATGGCCAGGGTGAACGACACGGCATAAAAGAAAACGGTCACAAACAGGATAACGAAGGCGAGATTCATGGCTCGCATGGCACGGTAGCGTGCCACCTCGATGCAGTCGGTCTTGGCCCGGAACGAGATCACCATCGGCGAGAGGCTCTGCAGAAACAGGATCGAGGTAAGCGTGAACGGGAGCATGACAACCGACTTTCTGATCAGCTCTCCAAACGGAGGCAGGGCAGCCACATTGGCCAGGTTCCAGCTGGGCACCATGGCAGCCCCCAAAAAAGCCACCACGCAGAGTTTGGTCAGCACCAGAAAGGTAGCCACCCTGAACAGCAGTTTTTCACCACGTGATGCCACTGCCACCAGAAAAATGATCAGTCCCAGTCCGTAGAGCGGATCGTTGTTGAGCAGCCCGCTGCTCCAGCCGAAGGTGTGGATGAAGGAGGCGCTGTCGTTGGTGATCGCCTCGGCATAGACAAAGACCCAGATCAGAAGCATGGCAAAGTAGAGCATCCCCAGCCCGATGCCCCAGTTTTTACCCAGGTAGCTGGTAATAACGCCGGGATAGTCGGTACACTCGCGGGAATCGGCCAGAGTGTTCACAAACAGGCGCTGGAACAGGTACATAGACGGGTAGCCCACTGCCGATGACAGCAGAAACACCCACAGACCGCTTAACCCGACCTGCACCGGCAGAAAGACGATACCGGCGCCGATGGCCATGCCTATGCTCATGATCACCCAGCCCCAGTCGTCACTGGTAAAACGGATCGCATCGCGCCACTGCTGCTCGCTCATCCCCTCCGGTCGGCCTGCCTTGCCCTTTACTGCCATGGAAACCCTCTTTGGTCGCTCGCTCTTCAATCACCTTGTCAGGTTCAGATTGCTGTGCTTCAGTTCCTGATCGCCCCGCTTTTTAACTTCGTGCTCTTCCCGTCTCCGTTGTACTGGTACACCGTCACCGTATCAGTTGTCGCGCCGTTGGACTTCTGGGGCACGATGGCGACATAGGTACACGAGGAGGCATTTCTGGACACCTTGTCGACCCAGGTGCCGGAATTGGCGTAGATCGTCCCCTGCAGCTTGTAGTTCGCCAGATTGAGGAGCGTAGCCACATGGGTATGGCCAAACACCACAATACGCTTGTTGGAGGTGCTGTTCAGGAAATACTGTTTCTCCGACTGCAGATCCATCACCCGGTTGACCGCTCCGGCTGCGATGGCGGTCTCGGCATAGATCTTTTCCGGCACCCTGTTGGCAACCTGGCGCTGGTCCCACCAGCTGTCCTCGATATTCTTGTACAAAAGCACGTCAAGCGGCAGCCCCCTGGGCACCAGATCGTTAATGGCATACTGGGCAGTGTAGCCGTCGATGCCGGTCATGATGACCCTGTCAGCCCTGCTTTCCGCCACCGGCTTGGCCAGCAGAATCAGTTCCCAGGCCGCCAGATAGGAGAGATAGGAACCGGCCTTCTGGACCGACGGATCGTCAGTCAGGATGTCGCGATAGTAACCGGTTTTTCCGGTTTCCAGATCTGAAGAGGCGGCAACCTTGGAGACAAAGAAGCCGGGAGAGAGGATGGACGCTGTTTTGGTGATATCCCGGTTGGATACCGGATCAGGGGCGTTGAAAAAGTCGTAGCGGTGGCCGTGTTCGATGGCCAGTTTCGGCAGGCTGGCGGGGGAGTAGACCCCCAGCCCCTGGGCATCACGCGCCTGATTGATGCCGGGAAATACCCTCTGGATCTCCCCGGCAGTCACCAGCATGTCATGGTTGCCCGGCACGTAGGTCACCCTGATCAGGCCGTCCTGAATGATATCGTTGAATGCAGTAATGACAGTACGGTTGGCCTCGACAATCGAGTCCACGAAACCGGACGGTCCGAGGCCGTTCAGGGAATCCACCTGCATCGGCGCCACCCATTCGTCAAACAGATCACCGGCAATCACCAGCTCACTGACATCACTCTGGCTGCGCACATACTGCAGAAAGCTGAGCAGTTTGTCGCGATTGGCGACCGTCCAGCCGTAGGGTTTGGTGATCTTGAAGGTGGGATCGCCGTTAATGCTGCGTTTGTCGCCCAGATGGAGGTCACTGATGACCAGGATTTTGGTTCGTTGCAGGGGAATTCCAAGCAGCGGCGGCTCGGCATCGTAATCCGTGGCAAAAAAGCGCACATAGTCCTCCGCCAGGCCATTACCACTGTTCGCACGGACTCCTTTTGCCACAGTCAGCCGGTATTCCTCGCCGGATTCCAGCTTCCTGCCGTTTTTGGTCCGCACCAGCAGCCAGCTCGGGTTCTGCGGGTCGACGGTCACCTCGATATCCGGATAGGCCGGCATGACCGTGATCCCACTCTTGACCACCTGCAGGCTGACGTTTCCCTGCACGGTCTGCAGGTTAAGCGGCTCGCTGAAGGTCAGGGAGAACTCGCTCATCGGCTCGACCACCGCCAGCGGTTCCTGCTCGGTGGCCAGCTGGATGCTTGCCGTGACGGTCAGCGGCTGTGAGCCCGTGCCGGAATCACTGCTGCAGCCGACAAACGCAAGCAGCATCGACATCGCACACAGCAGTGCCGGGACAACGTGTATCCGTCGCATTTCAAATCCTCCTCTGTCGATTAGCCATGCTGATCAGGCGTTGTTTCACCAGGCTACGGCATCAGGGATCAGAAGCGAGACAATCCCCTTGAAGACATCCTCCGTTGGAGAGGTCAGCTTCTCTCCCCGCATACCGTTGGTGAGCACTACGATGGTGGCGTTGCGCGACGGCAGGTGATAGACAAGACTCTCGTACCCCGGCATGGTGCCGTCGTGCCCCAGAAAATCGCCGTAGCGCATGATCCCCAGTCCGTAAAACTTTTTGCTGTCATGCGGGTTCTGCACCCAGGTCAGCCGTTCGGCCTGCATCCCGGGAGAAAGCAGCCGTCCCCGGGCCAGGGCCTCGCCCCAGTTACGCAGATCGGAGACGTTGGCGACAATGGCTCCGGATGTCCAGTGCGACGAGGGATCGATCTCGGTTATGTCGCGTCCGTCCGCCGGCCAGTAACCGTGGCTGAATGGCGGCAGCAGGGTGGTGGTGCCGCTGGAGGGAAAGGAAGAGGCACCCAGTGCCAGTGGTTCGAGAATCCGTCTGCGCAGTTCATCCTCCACTTTCCGGCCGGTCAGCTGTTCGATAATCATTCCCAGCAGGATATAGTTGGTGTTGGAGTAGCTGTGTTTTTCCCCAGGTGCGTTGGTTGCAGGCTGGCTGATGCCCAGATCGACCAGCCGGCGCGGAGTCCAGACCGTCTTGGGATCCTGCAGCAGCATGGTGGTAAACTGCTCCCCCGAATAGGTGAACAGCCCGCTGGTATGATTCAGCAGATGTCGGACGGTAATTTTGTCCGCCAGGGGCACGTAGGAAACGAATCTGTCCAGGGTCGTGTCAAGGGACAGCTTCCCTTCTTCGATCAGCTGCAGCGCCACCGTGGCGGTATAGGTCTTGGTGATGCTGGCAATCCGCAGCTTGTCCTGCACCGTCACGGGCTGACCGGTTGCGGTGTTGCCGGTGCCGGTTGCATAGATCCATTCCCCCATGCCGGGGATCCAGACCCCCACCAGCATACCCGGCAGTTTGTACGAACTCTTCTGGGTCTCGACGATCTGCTGCAGCTGCTGAATGGTCTCGGCAGAAAAGCTGTTCGACGGATTTGAGTAAGAATCACTACAGCCTGCAAACAGTCCGGCAAACGAGAGGAGCGAAAGCGTAAGCATCCGGCACAGTATCATTCTCATCTGGATCTCCTTGAGCACACGATCTGACAGCAGCCGGCAAGCTGCTGTGTCCCTACGGCGCCACCTTTACCGTGAACTGCACTCCCGGATACCCGACAAAACGGATGTACCCGGCTTTTGGCACCAGGCTGACATCACCCCCCTGGGTGAAGCTGTCGTAGACCTGGTTGCCGGTCCGGTCATAGCCGATCACCCGCCCGTTCTGCGGTACGGTGAAGGTCATAGAGCCGGAAGGGATGCGATACAGGAGGTTGTTGCCGCTTGACGGGATCGTGACCGTGCCGGATGGTGCAACGCTTAAGGAGGCAGCCGGACGCAGGGCATAGGATTCGTTGAACAGCCATTCCTCGCCATTGACGGTTTCGACCCGGATGGTGTTCAGATCACGGCCGATGTTCAGCACAATACCGGTGTTCCGGTCGTCCAGCACGCTCAAGGGAACCTTGTTTGCACCGTCATACATGAATAGCTGTCTCTCCATACCATCCTGCAGCACCAGCTGCAGCCCCGGCATCAGATAGACGGCGTTGTAGGCCACCTCGGCAGGCAGGTAGAGGCGATCCAGCCGTGTCTGCCATGCTCCAAGGTCTGTGGCTGGCGGTTCCAGCTTCTGCGCCAACGGACTGACCTTGTTCTGGCGCTCACTGACGCTCATCAGGTAACGGAACCCGCCGGCCCGGACAAAACGGAACAGCTTTTCACCGCTGGGCTTGGCAAAGGCCTGACCGTCAAAGCCGAGCGAGCTGTACTTGGTGTCAAAGCCGGTCCCGTTGAACTGCAGCAGATTGATGGTCTGATCGCTGTTAACGACAACCTTCCTGAGACTGTCGTTCGAGCCGTAATACCCGGCGTATTCCTTTTCAAATCCTGTGGGCAGCGGCTGTGCCTGCAGCGGCGTATACACGGCAGGTTGACGGGCTGTTTCGACCCCCTGGGCACGCAAGACCCGTGCAACAATCTCCCGCAGGGTTGCGGATATATCACCGGTAAAGTCCATGGTTACACTCATTGATGCGGAGATAGTGTAGCGGGGGATAACGTAGAGGTAGGAAGTAAACTGGGAGGTGCCGCCCGACTTGAGCAGCACCCCTGTGCCAAAGTCGAAATCATCGAAGGTTGGACTGACATTGTCCCAGCCCAAGCCGAACATGGTTGCTGCCGTATCCTCGGCAATGAAGGTTTTCCCCTGGGGCCGGTTCATCTCGCTCAGACTGGCAGGCTGCAGCGCCCCGCCCCCTCCAGAGAGGAAAATCGTGCCGAAGCGGGCCAGATCAATCAGGGAGATGCTGATCCCGCCAGAACCCATTACGTTGGGGAACTCCTGGGGCAGGTTCCCCTCCACCGCATAACTGCCGGGAGCGAAGCTGCGTTTGGCATACCCTGCGCTGGAGAGTCCCAGCGGCTTGAAGAGCTTTTCCGTTACATACTGGTCGAACGGCATCCCGCTTACCCGGGCGACCAGCAGTTCGGCCACCTCGAAACCATCGTTGCAATAGACCGAAAAGGTGCCGGGATCACGCTTCAGGACCGATTTTTCGAAATAGGCCCGCAACTGGTCATAGTAGTTGGTATCATAGCTGCCGTAGACGATGCCGGTGGTGTAATCCGTACCCAGCATCCCGGATGAATGATTGAGCAGCATCCGTACTGTTATTGAAGTATAACGACTATCCTTCAATCTGAAGTCCGGCAGGTGCTTCACCACCGGATCATCCAGGGCCACTTTCCCCGCCTCCACCAGTGTCATTACTGCCGCAGCCGTGTAGACCTTGGACAGTGAGCCGATATTGTAGAGGGTTGCAGTTGTTGCCGGCACTTTTTTACCGGCATCAAGAAAGCCGACGGCATCAGCTATCAACAACCTCCCGTTCTGCAGCACGGCATAGGAAACCGAGGTCCCCCCCTTGTCAAGCGAACTCTGAAGAGAGGAGCGAACATCCCGCTGCAGGGCACCGTAATCAACCGTTGATGAGCTGCTGCAACCGGCCGTGATTACCATCATTACCACCGCCACCATCAGGCCCATGATCTGCATAACGCCTCCGATTTCGATTCAATCTCAGAGCAGCTTCTGCCTGATGATAGACTTTAGCACCGATTTACGAATCGGCAACCGGGCTGCCCAATAATCTGATAAAGGCAGACACCGGGACCTGTCTGGTCCGGTGTTTACTGCCCCGCCCCCAGACAGGCCCTGAAGTAATCACTGCCGGCGGAGAGGGTCGCCGCCAGGCTGTCACCGGAGATGCTGTGGCCGGTGGCGGGCAGCGGGATGAAGTCGAACGGCTTGTCCGCCTTCTCCAGTGCTGAGATGAAGTTGACCGTATTTTCCAGATGCACATTGGTGTCGGCCAGACCATGCACCAGAAGCGGCCTGACCTTGATCTTTGCCGCCAGCGGGATCAGGTTCGTTGCTGCGTAGCCCGTCGGGTTTGCCGTGGGGGTGCGCATGTAGCGCTCGGTGTAGATGGTGTCGTACCAGGCCCAGTTGGTGGGGCCGGCCACCGCCACACCGCAACGGAAAGTGTCCGGACTGTTAAGCAGGGCATACAGGGTCAGGAAGCCGCCAAAGGATTTGCCGTCCACACCGATCCGCGTCATGTCCACATAAGGCAGGCTGCGCAGGTACTCCACCCCGGTCAGCTGGTCCTGCAGGGCCGTTGGCCCCAGTTGGCCGAAGATCGGGGTCTCGAAGCCATGCCCCCGGCCGGCAGTGCCCCGGTTGTCGATCCGCCAGACCAGGAAACCGGCCTGGGTGTAGAGCACGTCCCGCTCGATCAGGTTGAAGATATTGGTGGTTCCGTAGCGGTTCGAGACCATCTGCAGGGTGGGGCCGCCGTACCAGTGGATCACCACCGGATAGCTCCGAGAAGGATCAAAACCCTCCGGCTTGACCAGCTGACCGTAGAGGTCGGCGCCATCCTGCGCCTTCAGGGTCACGAACTCACGGGTCACGGCCGGCAGCTGCAGGGAGGGGCCACTACACCGGGCCAGCTGGCGCGTTGCGCTGCGGTCGGTCTTGACCACCGTGGTTACCGGCGGCGTGGTGACATCTGAGTACTGGTCAACCAGCCAGGCGCCATCACCGGAGAGGCTGAAGAGATGGAAGCCGGGCTGCGTCGAGACCGGCTCCAGGGTGCCGGTGTTGATATCCAGCACCATCAGCCGCCTTTCCAGCGGGGTGACGGCAGTGGTGATAAAGTAGGCCTTCCTGCCGGAGGGCTCGACATGCACCGGCCGACCGGCGGTGATCAGGTTCCAGGGGCTGGTCTCGATCAGCCAGTTGCCGGAGGTGAGCTGGCGCACCAGCTCCCCTTTTGCCGTGTAGAGGTAGAGCTGCATGAAACCGCTGCGCTCGGAAAGCCAGAGGAACCGGCTACCGTCAGCGATGAAGACCGGCGGGGTGTAAAGGTACTCGTTGATCCATGTGGGATCAGTCTCGGTGATGATGGTGCGGGCCGTGGCACTGACCGGGTTCCAGCCCCACAGTTTAAGCTCGGTATGGTCGCGGCTGACGGTCAGGTAGAGCGCCTCCCTGCCGTCCGGAGTCCAGCTGAAGAGCGGCAGCACGTACTCTACATCCGACGGCAGCGGGATGGTCTGACGGATGCCGCCTGCCCCGGTGTCGATCAGGTGCAGACGGGCCCTGGGGTTCGGGCTGCCGGTGACCGGATAGCGGGTGTAGCGGATGGTAGGAGGCGTGGTGCTGTAGTCGGTGACCGGATGGTTCTGAACGCCGGTGTCGTCCAGTTGCAAATAGAACAGACGCCTGCTGTCCGGCGACCAGGCGTAGGCGGGCTGAGCCGCACGGGTGGCCAGCTCCTCGTTGTAGACCCAGTCCAGACTGCCGTTGAAGATAGCGACCGTAGCGTCGCTGGTTAGCCGCTGCACCAGCCCATCGCTGATCCGCACCAGGTAAAGGTCGTTGTCCTGCACGTATGAGATGGCGCTTCCATCGGGCAGAAAGGCCTGCGCGGTCTTCGCTCCCCCGGTTGCCAGGAACTTCTGGCTGCCGGTTGCCGGGTCCAGCAGCCAGAGGGAGGTCTTGCCCGCCAACAGCAACAGATCCCCCTTTGGTGACCACTGGGCAGAGGACGGATCGACGCTGTCGCTGTTGGTTGCCGGATCGAACAGCAGGCGTTTGGTGCCAGTGTCCGGGTCATACAGCCAGAGCGCGGCATGGCCGTTAGAGCTGTCCACGTAGGCCAGCCGGGCGCTGGTGGGACTCCAGCTGAACCCGGAAGGTCCCGGCCCCACCAGGGCATTGGGAGAGACCAGCATCCGCGCCGTGACCGGTTCAGTGACCGGGCCGGAAGAGGAAGAGGAACCGTCGCAGGCGTTCAACCCGAGACAGATCAGCAGCAGGGGCAGCAGGGTACGAAAAGCACGGTTCCACATGATTGTCACTCCTTAAGGCATATCAAGAGGTTACACCGTATCGGCAAACAGCGGCTTGGTGCCGTAGTCCGGCTGCCAGGACATGCCGTACGCCTGATCAATATGTGCGGTTCGAGATGTGTATGACTTGGTCTTGCCCTGCTTCCAGAGATCGTACCGGGGATCGGCATAACGGGCAAAGAAGGCATTAACCTTGGCATCAAGCTCGGCAACAATGGTCTCATACCCCGGTTTTCCGTATAAATCTTTGTACTGGCCGGGATCCCCCTGAATATCGAAAAGCGCCGGTTTCCAGGCTGCCTTGCCGGTATGGAGGCGTTTCCAGTAGGCATACATTGTGGTACGAATACCCCTGGTTTCCTCCTGTTCGTAGTAAATTTCATCATGCCACGCCGGCAGAGACTTGTTGTACAGGTACGGCATAAAGCTGCGGCCTGGGCTGTTGGCCACCGCTACGTTGCCGAATCCGGCGGCATCCAGCAGGGTAGGCATAATGTCGTACTGCCCGATCATCAGGTCGCTCACTTGACCTGCGGGGATGGTTCCCGGCCTTCGTACGATGAAGGGCACATTCATCAGGCCGTCGTACAGTCGGGAGGGGATTGTCATGTTGGTATGGCCATAGAGACCGTGCTGACCGTAAGAATCGGCCTGGTCAGTGGCGTAGACCACCAGGGTGTCCTCATCCAGTCCGGCTTCTTTCAGGGCATCCATAACCAGTTTGACCCCATAGTCCACCACCGCGTTCTGTGAGGCGGTATTGGCCATTGAAGCCGGATCAAGATGCATCTTCTTGATCTGATAGGCGAGGTTAAGGTTGAAGTCATTGGGGTTGTCCGGTCTCCCGCCGATGATGAAATCGTACACCGGATCCAGCTCCTCCTTCGGCCAGTCGGCGAACTCGCTACCGGTGTAGTCAGCATAGAACCGGTTATTGTCTTTGCCCAGATTGGTGGGGGGCAGCAGGTAGGGGCCGTCGAAGTTCAACTGCAGGTAGAACGGCTTGTCGCCTTTCTGTTCCCTGATATATTCAGCTCCCTTGCGGGCAAAGAATTCGACGATATGCCGGCCTTTAAGCTCGTACGTACGACCGTTCTCAAAGATGGTGTTGTTCCAGAAGTCCAGAGTATGGCCGTAAGGGAAGGTGACCCAGTGCTGAAAGCCGGGCATGACATGGGTCGGCTGCCCCATGTGGTATTTGCCGATCATCGCGGTTCGGTATCCCCGGTTGGCCAGGGTCACCGGCAGGGTACGGAACTCCTGCACCGCGCACCAGTCCTTCGGGTAGTTAGGCAGGGCCGTGTCCTGGATCCAGTCATGGATACCGTGCTGCGATGGCATCAGGCCGGTCATCAGGCTGGCCCGGGTGGGTGAGCAGAGACCGTTGCAGGCAAAGGCGCGGGTGAAGCGGATCCCCTCACTGGCCAGACGGTCGATGTTCGGGGTTTTTACCGTCTTGCTGCCGTAGCAGCCCAACATCCAGGTGGGTTGGTTATCGGTCAGGATAAAGACAATGTTGGGCCTCTTCTGCTTTGCGCCCGTGCTGGAAGCGCTGCTGTAGCCCGGCATCAGCGCCATGCTGCCCAAGGCCGCCGCACTCACCCCCAGAAATTGACGCCGGTTCATCCGATTGTTTTCTGCTGCCTGGGTAAAAATCGACTGAGCATGCAGCGACATTGCGTCTACCTCCTGAAATCTGAAATTTACTGATTAACTCTGGTGCATTGCTCCATTACACCTGCCGCAGGCATGCCACGCCGCAGCAGATCGGCCATGATCTTCATGGACGGGGCAACATGTTCCAGATAGCTCCGGATACCGGCGCAGAGATAGTTCATACCCGGTTCACCGTCCGGCGAACGGACAAAACGGAGCTTCGGGCAGCCGCCGTAGCAGGCACTAAGCCAGCTGCACCGGCGGCAGGCATTGGGCAGTCCTGTTTCCTTGCGTACACCAAACTCCTGCTGCTGCACTGATCTGACCATCCCCCGCAGGTCATCATACAGAAGATTCCCCAGGCGATACTCGGGGTACATGAAATGGTCGCAGGAATAGATATCGCCGTTATGCTCCAGAATCAGCGATGAACCGCAGCGGGGGGCATGGATGCAGGTACCCCAGGGCATCCCCGTCAGGCCGGCCAGGGTCCACTCGAAGTTCATCACGTAGATCTGCCCCACATCATAACGCACCCATTCATCAAACACAGCGGCAAGGAACGAGCCGTACTGCTCCGGCTCCACCGACCAGGGGGCAACTGCCGGTGCATCCCCGCCCGCTCCTGCCCGTTGCCGGTTCGTCTGCTCCACCACTGGAATAAACTGGATGAATTGCACGCCTTGATCCCGGAAAAAACCATAAACCTCGGCTGGATGACGCGCTGTTGTCTGGTTGATGCAGGCCAGCAGGTTGAATTCGACCCGATGACGCTGCATCCGCTCCAGGGACTTCATCACCTTGTTAAACGTCGGCCTGCCGCCCCGGTCCCGGCGGTAGCGGTCGTGAATCCTCCGGGGACCGTCAAGGCTTAACCCCACCAGAAAGCGGTTGTCTGCCAGAAAGCGGCACCAGTCATCATCCAGCAGAATGCCGTTGGTCTGCAGCGAGTTGCTGATCTGGCGCCCCTTGCCGTAGCGGCGCTGCAGCTGTACCGCCTTTTTGAAAAACGGCAACCCGGCCAGTGTCGGTTCTCCCCCCTGCCAGGCAAAGGAGACCTCAGGCGTATCAACAGCGGCGATATACTCACGCACATAGGTCTCAAGCAGTTCATCCGACATGAGCATCCGTTGTCGCTGACTCATAAAATACCGCTCCTTTTCAAGATAGAAGCAGTACTCGCAGCGCAGGTTACAGCGCGGCCCGCAGGGTTTGGCCATCAGGGTAAAGTTGCAAGGTAGTGTTTTCAAAATGTTACTTTCCTGTATCTGAGCTGCCGACTCGTCACGCCTTACCGCTGCGCGGGGCCTTGTCCTGCAGGATATGCACCACCGTTGCATCCACCAGCTGCATCCCCTCCAGCGAGATCTTGCTCAGGTTGCGGATCGACTCCTCTGCAGTCCGCCCCAGTACGCCGTCATCGTTGGAGACGCCGTAGCCGGCCAGGGCCATGAAGGCCGAACGCATGGAAGCCTCGGCTCCGGTAACGATCTTCATCGAGCAGCCCGACTTGGCGCCGTCGCAGATGATGCCGCACAGGTCACCGATCACGTTGCCAATGGCGTGGCTGATCTTCTCCTCGTCTATGCCTGCCTGCTGATAGACGATGGCGATGGCAGCCGAGATACTGGCGGCAATGGCGCAGCCGCAGATCACCGACAGTTCGCCGGTAAAGCTCTTGATGTAGGAGTTGACTGCGTGGCTCACCGCAATACTCTCCTGAATGCGGGACAGCTCAACCCCCTGATGCCGCCCCACCAGGTAGGGCACCAGAATGGTCAACGCCCCCTGGTTGCCGGAACCGCCGCTGGTCATGACCGGTTCTGCCATCCCCCCCATCCGGGCATCCACTGCCGAGGCCACCTTCTGTTTGACCCGGTAGAACAGGTCATCAGCCTTGAGTCCCTGTTTCATCATCTGCTGCAACTGGAAGGCGTTGCGTTTCAGATCCACCCCCTTTTCTGCCACCGCCAGGTTCATGTCGATCCCGCGCTGGATATAGGCACGGTCTTCATCATCAAGGCAGACCACTTCTTGCAACAGGTCGGCAAGCTTCATCGAACGCATCCTGTCGCGGTACCCATGTTCATCGGCTGAAGCAGTTGGCGTCCCCTCCCCTGTCTTTGTCACGCCATCCTTCTCCTGCAGGGCGATCATGGTATGTCCCCCGATCACAACGCAGCGGGCGCGGGAACCGCCCCCCTCCACTGCAACCTCAATATAGAACCCCTTTTCATCTTCACGGCAGTGGTAGGTAACGGCACCACGGTCCAGCAGCCCCTGGGCCTGCTCAAGGATCTGCGGAGTCACTTCCTTCAGAATCTCCAGTTTCAGGGCAGGCCTGGCGATCAACGCCCCCATGGCAGCTGCAATCAGGTTACCCTTTCTGCCACGGCTGTTGGGGATGGTCACTGCCGCACCGTTCTTGAAGGTACCGGGATCAACGGACAGCTCGATCCGCTCCACTGTTGCACCAAGCTGTTCTGCAGCAGCGGCGGCGGCAAAGGCGCAGGAGATTGGCTCGGTGCAGCCCAGGGCAGGAAAAACTTCATGTTCCACTATCTGTTTAAACGTACTCATACAACCTCCCATATCGCGTTAACCGAGTGCTCAGTCCGTTTCCCCGGCAACCAGAATCAGCACGGTCCGCCCCCCCACCAGCATCCCTGACTGATCCTCCAGCAGCGGCTCACTACCCGGTTCATGGCTGTCATACGGCGCTGGGGCATCGGTGTCGGCAAACAGATGCCACTTCAGATTGTCGGGCAGATGGGGAAAGGCAAAATGCAGCGGTGCATGATGCATGTTCAGGGCAGCGTAGATATGGTTGTCAATAACCGTACTCTCTTTCGCATACGATCCCCACAGCATGAAGGCCAGCACCCGGCCGGCTCCGGACCAGTCCGGCTGCCACGGTTTGACACCATGCCAGGAGATGTCGGCATGACCGCGGCCATGGTGGTCATGATTGCGCAGGTGGCTCTTGCCCCGCAGCACCGGATGGGCAGCACGGAAGGCAAGGCAGTTTCTGAAAAAACGGAACAGCGGGGCATTGGTCTCCAGCAGCGACCAGTCAAGCCAGCTCAGGTCGCTGTCCTGGCAGTAGGCGTTGTTGTTGCCCTGCTGGCTACGCCCCATCTCATCCCCCATCAGGATCATCGGCACCCCCTGGCTGATGGCCAGCATGGCGACCGCATTCCTGATCTGCTTCAGTCGTAACGCCTGCACAGCCGGGTCATCAGTCGTCCCTTCACAACCGCAGTTCCAACTGTGGTTGTCGTTTGCTCCGTCCCGGTTCTGCTCGTTATTCGCTTCGTTATGCTTGTCGTTGTACGAAACCAGATCGGCCAGGGTAAAGCCGTCATGGCAGGTAATGAAGTTGATCGAGGCAACCGGACCGCGGCTGTTCCAGCCGTACAGATCAGGGGAGCCCTGAATCCGTTGCACCATGGCGCCCACCATCCCCATATCCCCCTTCAGAAACCGGCGCAGATCGTCACGGTATCTGCCGTTCCATTCGGCCCAGCGGCCATAGGCGGGGAAGGAGCCGACCTGATACAGCCCGCCGGCATCCCAGGCCTCGGCCACCAGCTTGCATTTGCCCAGGATCGGATCGTAGGCCAGTTCTTCCAGCAAGGGGGGGGTGGCCATCGGCGCCCCGGACGGGTCGCGGCCAAGGATTGAGGCGAGATCAAAACGGAAGCCGTCAATGTGGAATTCAGAGGCCCAGTAGCGTAGACAGTCCAGCACCGTGGCACGCACAATCGGGTTGTTACAGTTGAGGGTGTTGCCGGTACCGCTGAAGTTCTGATAGTAGCCGTCAGGCGTCAGCATGTAGTAGGTGACGTTGTCAATGCCGCGAAACGAAATCGTCGGTCCGCGTTCATTCCCCTCGGCGGTATGGTTGAAGACCACATCCAGCATGATCTCAATCCCGTTTTTGTGCAGGGCCTTGACCAGATGCTTGAGCTCATCGGCAACCATGGTGCCGTCTTTATTCTTGCCGGTGGCCGCATAGCCCGGCTTCGGTGCAAAGAACCCGATCGTGCTGTAGCCCCAGTAGTTCAACAGCGGCTGCCCCGTTACCGGATCAATCCGGCAGTGCTCAAACTCATCAAACTCAAACACCGGCAACAGCTCGATGCAGTTGATACCCAGTTCCTTCAGATAGGGAATCTTCTCATGGATACCGGCAAAGGTTCCGGCATAGCTTACCTTCGATGAAGGATGGCGGGTAAAGCCGCGCACATGCAGTTCATAGACAATCAGGTCTTCAAACGGAATTTCAAGTGGACGATCCCCCTCCCAGTCAAAGTCGTCACGAATGATACGGGCTCGATGCGGGTACGGATCATGCCGGTCCGGATCGGCTCCCCAGACATCCCGACCGCCGATCGCCTTTGCATACGGGTCCAACAGGATTTTGGCAGGGTCAAAGCGATGAAAGCCGGGTCGACCATGTTCGACCCGAGGCAGCGGACCGTCCATCCGGTAGCCGTATTCGATCTCCTCATACTCTAGGCCAAAGACCGTCATACAGAATACGTTACCGATCCGGAATTCACCCCAGACCGGTTCATCACTGTCCGCCTTCCGGAAGACACCGCGAAACGGGATCTCCACAAAAGGCACCGCCTCTCCCTTTTTAAACAGAACCAGAATACAAAAGGCGGCATGGCGGGAAAAAATGGAGAAGTTGACACCACCCGGAATCAGGGACGCTCCAAAGGGGTACGGCCTGCCATGTTTCAGGCTGAACCCCTGATAGCTATGGGTTGGATAGATATCGATCCGCTCCATGGTCCGACATCACCCCTGCAGGAACTGTGCAGCCTGTTCCCGGTCAAATTCACCTTCAAGTTTGGCCACGGCCAGGGCGGCAACATAGTTGCCCACCACGTTGACCACCGTGCGCCCCATGTCCAGAATCCGGTCAATCCCCAGAATGATGCTGATCCCCTCAATCGGCAGCCCGACCGCCCCCAGGGTAGCGGTCAGTACCACGATGGAGGCGCCCGGCACCCCGGCAATCCCCTTGGAGGTCAGCATCAATGTCAGCACCAGGGTCAGCTGCTGGAACAGGGTCAACGGTATGCCGTACATCTGGGCGATGAACAGGGCCGCCAGGGCCTGATAGAGAGTACTTCCGTCCAGATTGAAGGTGTACCCGGTGGGGATAACAAAGGAGGCCACATGGGGAGGAGCGCCGCATTTCCCGGCCTTGGCAATGATGTTGGGCAGAACCGTCTCACTGCTGGCAGTTGAGAAGGCCAGCAGCATCTCTTCACGTATTGAACGCAAAAGCGGCAGCAGGCCTATCCCCAGCCAGCGGCAGACCAGACCGATAACGGCGAAGACAAACAGCAGCATGGCGCCATAGACCGTAACAGCCAGTTTCAGGAGCGGCAGCATGGTGGCAATGCCGAATTTGGACACGGTCAGGGCGATCATGGCAAACACCCCCACCGGCGCAAACCGCATCACCATATTGGTCATCTTGAACATCACATCGGCAAAGCCCTTGAACAGCTCCAGCACCGGACCGGCTTTTTCCCCCACTGCCGACAGCGCCAGACCGAACATGACCGAGAAAAAGATCACGGCCAGCATATCGGCCTTGGCCAGGGAATCAACGATATTGGTCGGCACGATGCTGATCAGGGTCTCTGCCAGGGTGTGGGCATGGGCCTTTTCTGCAAAGGCAGCAGCCACCTGCGTACCGCCGGCAGGCAGGGCCACCCCCACGCCGGGCCTGATGACATTGGCAGCCAGCAGACCGATGATTATGGCAGCAGTGGTCAACACCTCAAAATAGATGATGGTCTTCAATCCCAGACGGCCAAAGCTGTGGGCAGCGCCGCTGCCTGCCACACCAACCACCAGGCTGGCCACCACAATCGGCACCATGATCATCTTGAACATCCGCACAAAGATGGTGCCCAGCGGCTCAACCAGGGCGATAAAGGCCTGGTTGCCGGAGAACAGCCAGCCGGCCAGAATACCGGCTGCCATGCCGATCATCACCAGTGTCGCCAGTCCCGGCTTTCTGTATGCCATGTTCCCTCCCTGACCGGTTGTTCGGTAAAAATGATCAACCAAGAAAATACAGTTGAAACACGGAGACACAGAGAACACAGAGTAGAATCATTGCGTTAAAACTTGACAACCAGTTTTTTAAGTTCACCCGAAAGGAATGTCTTGTTTTGGCCTTAACCCTCTGATTTCTCAGTGTCTCCGTTCCTCTGTGTTATGAAAACTGCCGTTTCAGGATTAAACTCTTTGATCAGAGGGTACCACAGGTTTCATGAACTACAAGCCGGGCTGTTTTCAGGATTGAGACACAGAGTTGAATTGACTGTAATCACAAATAGTTGTATGGTCTCACAAAACAGACTCATGCAAAGGACCCGGTTCTCGGATGTCGTTTCAAACCAGATATGCAGTGCTGACAGCCTTGTTCCTTTCAGGAGCTGTCCCCCTTTACGCCGCCGAACCGGTTACCGTTGATGCCGCTCTACTCCGGACCATGCAGGAAACCATCCGTCAACAACAGCACCAACTGCAGCGGCAGGCTGAACAGATCCGTCAGCAGGCCCGGACACTGGAACAGTTACACCGCCAGGTAACAGCACTGCAGCAGGCAGCGCTGCCGGCACCGGCCAAGCCGCC
>CAZOTC010000032.1:0-17081 GCA_964582605.1 uncultured Geobacter sp.
ATACAAAATCTTCGGCATAGTATGCAAAACAGCGGTTTTTGTCGAGTGCTAAGTTGGGTGTGGTTACTACCTCTCAGACAGCAGCAGGCAGCTTTTCAACCGTTCTGCTCGCCGTTGCAGCAGATACCCGCTGCGCTGCTCGACTGCCATCTGCTGAAGCCTGTCAAGGCCGATCCCCAGTTCGGCAGTGGTCATGGCTGCCACCTGCAATGCGGTTGCCCAACCTTTCATATTTGAACCATCCGGCTTGTCTGCAGCCGAGACCAGGGGAAGGATCTTGGCAATGCCCGTCTTGGTCGCGTTGAGCGCCAGCCTGATTTGGGTGGAGCTGCGCAGTTCATCCCAGTTGTTGGCCTTGGTGTGCAGACGGCAGGTCCAGGCCAGTGCCTTCTGCCAGGCAGCGGGCAGCCTCAGACGCGTGCAGAGTTGCCGGGCCGGTTCAAAACCTGCTTCATCATGGCCGTGGTGTTTGGGATACAGCGCCGGATCGGTTGAGAGCTTGCCCAAATCATGAAACAGGCCACAGAAACGGGCCAAGGGGTCATCTGTTCCGGCAGCTACCCGCTGCAAAACCTGCAGTGCGTGGGTCAGCAGGTCGCCTTCAGGGTGGTACTGCAGCGGTCCTGCCGGGACATCAGGCATCCTGAACAGTTCCGGCAGATAGGCCCTGCCAACCTGCATGCTGATCATGCTGGTGAAGAAGCAGGCAGGATCAGGTTTTTCCAGCGCCTTGATCAGTTCACAGCTGAACCGCTCCACCGGGATGGTTGCAAACCGCTCTTCCCAGCCGGCCTCACTGATACGTTGTGCTGTTTCAGGCAGGATGTGCCACCCGTCTGCTGCAAAGCGAAGGGCTCGAAAGATCCGGATCGGGTCATCATGAAACGACTGAGAAGAACAGACCCTAAGGCTCCTTTGCTCCAGGTCGTCTTGCCCGTTGAGCAGGTCAACTACCTCGCTGTTCAAGGTCATTGCCAGGGCGTTTACGGTAAAGTCCCGGCGGACAAGGTCATCGGCAAGCTGATCAGCCACCGCCAGTCTGGTGATCTCAACCTTGCCGAGCGCTGGGATGTGCCGGAACCAGATCGGGGCGTTGCTCACCGGGTCAACCGGCCTGAAGCCGCATGAACTCAGCTGCTTCGGGGAAAGGGCCGCAACAAGATCGATGTCCTGCACCGGCTGTCTCAGCAGCAGATCCCTGACCGTACCCCCCACCAGCCAGAGGTTCGGCCAGCAGGATGCAGGGAAAATCGACTTAACCTGGCTGATGACAGGCATGCAGCATCTCCCGGAACAGGCCGTCAAAAACAATGCTTTCAAATCTGCCCTGTTCCAACACAATCATCTGGTCAGGTAAGTCTAAAAGATACTTGTTTGTCAACAATAAAGCCTTGAATTTTCCAGTCCTAAAGTTGACTCATTTGGTCCTGTATGGTAGCGTGAAATCATCAACAGAAGGGAGATGGTCCCTATGTTCAAACAGATTCGTGACGATATCAACTCAGTCTTTGACCGTGATCCGGCTGCCCGTGGGTTCTTTGAGGTACTGTTCTGCTATCCGGGGCTGCATGCTGTCTGGATGCACCGTTTCGCGCATTGGCTCTGGAGGCATGAGCTTTTCTTTCTAGGGCGTTTCACTTCGCAGCTTTCCCGCTTTGTAACCGGGATTGAGATTCACCCCGGTGCAAAGATCGGCAAGCGTTTTTTCATTGATCACGGCATGGGGGTGGTGATCGGAGAGACCGCTGAAATCGGTGATGATGTTACCCTGTATCATGGGGTGACCCTGGGGGGGGTGACCTGGGACAAGGTAAAACGCCACCCGACGCTGGAAGATAAAGTAGTAATCGGTTCCGGCGCCAAGATCCTCGGTCCGTTTACGGTAGGGAGGGGGGCCAGGGTAGGTTCCAATTCGGTGGTAGTCAAAGAGGTGCCGCCCAATGCAACCGTGGTGGGGATTCCCGGCAAAGTGGTGATGACCGCAGACAGTGCCAAAGAAGGTCGGCCTGATCTGGAGCACGGCAAGTTACCGGACCCGTCGGCTACCGCCATCGCCTGCCTGTTTGACCAACTGAAGGGGCTTGAAAATAAATATGATGCGCTGCAGAAGGAACATGAAGCCTTGAAAAAACAGCTGGTTGACGCAGCTTCAAAATCATGAGATAACCGCTGACATGATCAAGCGTCAGACCACCATCAACCGTATTTTCAAACTGTCCGGTATCGGCCTGCATTCCGGTCATCCGGTTAACCTTGAGTTTCTTCCCCGTCGTGAGCAGGGCATTGTCTTTGTATTGAATGGTGTCCAGATTCCGGCCCGGTATGATCAGGTCGCCGATACCCGACTGTCTACCCTGATCGCCAAGGACGGGGTAGGGGTGTCCACCATTGAACACCTGATGGCTGCCTTCTACTATGCCGGTATTACCAACTGTCTGGTCTATATTGATGGCCCGGAAGTGCCGATTCTGGACGGTTCTGCCTGGGAGTTTTACCAAGGGATGTGGAAGGCCGGGGTGTACGAGTTTCCTGAGGAAAACGTCTACCTGAAGGTTTTGAATACTGTCGAGGCTAGCCACGGTGATGCCTGGGTCAGGATCAAGCCGCTGAACACGCTGGATATCACCATGACGATCGAGTTCAGGCAACCGGTCGGTTTGCAGCGTCGCAGGGTGTCTGATGTAGAAAACGCCTTTTCAATCCTTAACTCCCGTACCTTCACCATGCTGGAAGAGATAGAGGCGATTAAGAAGATGGGACTGGCCAAAGGCGGCTCACTGGATAACGCCGTGGTGGTCGGTGCTGACGATGTGCTCAATCCACAGGGATTGCGGTACCGCAAGGAGTTGGTCAACCACAAGATCCTTGACCTGATCGGCGATCTCTATACCAGCGGTTATCGGATTCTGGGCAAGGTTGAGGCCCACAAGACCGGCCACCACCTGAATAACCTGCTTTTGAAACAACTCTTCTCTAACCCCTCAAACTACCAAGTGTATTAACTGGGCTTTGAAAACTATTCCGGAGACCGTCTGCGGCGTTGGGCGGTGCTCGCTCCATCGCCTAACTGGCTGTTATGTCTAAGTCGCTGCGCTCTGTGCGCCTTGCATCCGGCCTTCCTCTTAACGTTTTTCAAAGCCCTGTCAATCTCCTGCAGTCTGTTGAGTATCCCTATACCGGTGAAAGGATAGCTTCAATCTCCCGGTCAAGTTCATCAAGGTGATCACTGAAGAAAGGTTGTGTAGTCCCGCCAAGCGAGCTCTTACCCTGTTCATGGGCGGAGTGTGATGAGGGGGCTTCGTTACGCGCAATCAGGTCGGCCTGCTGGATAATCTCCACCAGTTGGCAATGCTCTCGTGCATTGGAAGGATTATGGTGAAAGCGGATCGTTTCCAGTATCTCTTCTGAAAAATTCCAGCGTTCTGCCACCAGGCCGCCTACAGTGGTATGGTGCTGTTCGACCAGCAGGTCACGTTTCCGGGGTGACAGCTGATATCCTTCAAGCAGTTCCAACATCACAACCCTGCCCAGATCATGCAGCAGCCCACAGACAAAGGCCTGATCATGGTTCATTCGCAGATCCCGAGCCAGTTGTTTGGCTATCATACCGACCATCAGGGAATGGTGCAGGATAGTCTGTACCTGTTCTGTATTCCGTGTTGAATAACCACTGAGGGCATGTACCGTTACAATGCTGGTCAGGGCTTTCAGCCCCATATAGACCACTGCATCCCGCATGGTACCGACCTTGCCGCGCAGACCGTAAAAACTTGAGTTGCAGACGCGCAGCACCTTTGATACCAGCAAAGGATCAGTAATACATTCGATAATTTCCTCAATTGAGAGTTCCGGTACGCTGATTCTGCTCATTAGCACCTGCATCTCTGAAGGCATGGGCGGTATATCAATGGTGCCTTTGTCGATCTGCTCAATAATTTCATTGATGACCGGATCCAGAGGTGCCGCTGCTTCAAGGCCGCGTTCGTCAAGCTGAATTGCTGACTCAAGCAGAATCTGGGAGGTGTGTAGTGAAACCGGACTGCTGAGCACTGCCGCCGGTGTATGGTCGGCAAAATGAAACTGTCCGGTTTTCCAGGTAAGTGTCTTGCTCAGGGAACGTTCTGCAAGTTTACTCATGATGCCTGAAAGTTTTTCTATCCTGATCCCTTCGTTGCAGGACAGCAGGCCGACAAGAGATAGTCCCAGGCGCTGGGCCTGGGCCATGGTCTCATTGATCTGCTCCGGAGTAAGCCCCATCTGTTTCTGGAGTTCTCCACAAAAACGTTCACCCTCATTATCGCTCCAGACAAAGATCAGCTTCCCATCCTGAAAATAGAAATGCCGGCTGGTTTCCTGATTGTCGGCCATGAGTGTGCCGGAATGGCGTGATGTTTCAATCCACTGGATCAGATCGGAGAGCGGCATCATGCTGATGCTGCCTTTTATGAAACGGCAGGATTCTAAATTGTCGTTTTCAAGGAAAAACGGCTTCACGGGCTGCAATCAAACCGTGTGGAACTCAGAAATCCTGAGCCGGGCCTGGCCGGATACGGAATGCCGCGGACGGTATGAGGGCTGCTGGGCTCTGTGTGCTGCAGTTGTCTGCACTGATGTCCAAAACGTGGGCATGAAAATAGACGGTGCGCCTGGTGTAATGCGGAGGCTGGGTATTCAGGCATTCTGATGGTTGCTGCGAGGCAGTTTGACGGATGCATGACCAGTTTAACCAGCACCCGTCCGGTGCCGTGGAAAAAGGAACAGGTGTATCCGCGCGGGTCTGCTGTCAGCTTCTGTACAAGCGTGTCATCACCACGTATGACAGCAGGATTGGAAACGGTATGGCAACTCCTGTGCGGCATATTTTCAAACAGGCTGGTTACAATGATGTGAGCTGTCTCGCTAAGTGCGCCACAGAGATAGCTGTCTGACAGTTCTTCAGTGTCACCGGACATGTTGATTGCAAGGAGTCCGGCCAGCGCATCACTGCAGTTCAAGGCAAGGAATCCCTGTTCGTGCCCGCCGAAATTAAGGATGACCGTGATGCTGTTGTGTGATGTCTCTGTGGCTGGATCTGTAGGCTGTGAAAGCAGTTCGATGTCGGCAACAGTGCTGAAAATGGATACAACTGCACCTTCAAGGAGTGCGGCGTAGTCAGCCGAGCGGAGCTGATCAGCGTTTTGCGAGCAGGAGGTCGACATGAGCAGCTCCCCGTCAAGGTGCTGCAGCTGTTGACTGGATAGTCTGGTGCAGTCGCAGTGCGGCCACACAATCCGGTTTGATCTCCAAGGCACGTTTACAGGCCTGTGCAGCCTCGTTGTGCTTGCCGCGCGAGTTGAGGATATCTGCCTTAAGTGCCCAGAAATCTGCGTGGGTGGGGTTTTTGTCAAGGACCGTATCGCAGATGGTGAGAGCGTTTTCGTGGGAGTTGTGGCAGTACTGATACAGCGCCTGCATCCGTAATGCATCCAGGTCGTTCGGCGCAAGCTGAAGCAGCAGGTGGATGGCATAACTGCAGCAGGCACCATGGCCCATGACACCATGGAGTTTTGCCTTTGCCCGCAAGACTTCAGGCTGCTGGGGATCATAGGCAGCCAGACGGTTGATTACCTGCAGGGCGTTGTTCCAGTTGCCCTGCTGGTGAAGCTGCAGATACTCCTGCCATACTGACGGTGCCGTTGCCTGGGTTACCGGTTTGTTGTCTTCAGCACCAACGGTCCAGTAGCTGCGTTCAGACTCGGGAATCTGGTTTATGTTGCTGGTTTCCATAGTATGCTACCCCCTGGCGGTTTGATCGGATGTCTGTCTTCTGGTATATTGCTGATGATATACAGAAAAATAATCCGGTTTGTCTTTAGGGGAATTGCGACAGGCAGGTGCGAAAAGTCCCAAAAGGGGGCAGGTCAGACTGTTGTCATGCTTGTATGCACGAAACCGTTCAGTCAACCGAGGCTGGTCAGCCCCTCACGAATGGCATACTTGGTAAGCTCGGCAATACTGTAAAGGTTCAGTTTCTTCATCAGAGTGTGCCGGTGGTTTTCAACGGTCTTGAGACTGATATCACAGGCAAAGGCGATCTCTTTAGCGCTCTTGCCGTCGGCGATCAGCTGCAGTATTTCCCGTTCCCTGACGGAGAGTTTTTCATAGGTCATGGTGACCTCTTCCGGGATTTTCTGGATAAACTCCCTGATCAGCAGTTCGGTTATTCTGGAACTCAGGTAGGTCTCATTGGTCGATACTGCGCGGATTGCTGCAGCCAGTTCCGAAAAAGCCGCATCTTTAAGCAGATAGCCGGTTGCACCTGATTTCAGGATCTCAACTACAAACCGCCGGTCTGTTTCCATGGAAAGTGCCAGCACCCTGATCCCGGGCAGCTCGGCAACGATCCGGCGGGTAGCCTCAATTCCGTTCAGCTCCGGCATGGAGATATCCATGACCACCACGTCCGGACGGAATGCATGGGCGCGTTGCAGGGCCACGCTGCCGTTTTCTGCCTCGGCCACAACCTCAAGGTCGCTTTCCTTTTCAATCAGAGCACGCAGTCCTTCCCGTACAATCGTGTGGTCATCGGCAATCAGTATCCGCAGACTCATGGTGAGGTCTCCTTTAACAGTTCCGGTTTCAGAGGCAGGGAAAGTGTCACGCAGGTACCCTGACCGGGTGCTGTGTCGAACAGACAGGTCCCTCCCAGGTACTCAATTTTTTGCTGGATGTTGTGCAGTCCGAATCCTCCCCGGGGCGAGGTCCTGGAGAGTGCTTTTTGCAGGTCAAATCCGTTACCGTTGTCCGTAACCCTGACCAGCAACTGATCAGGTGCCAGGTGCAGTGACACCCAGGCTGTGGTGACACCTGCATGTTTAATCACATTTTTCAGGAGCTCGAGAATAATCTGGAACAGGGGGGAACTGACTTCAAATTTCAACTGTTTCCGGCCACTGTGATAGTCATACAGGTCGTACCTCACCTCCAACCCGTAATCCCGTTGCAGTTCGTCTCCCAGCCAGCGCACGGCAGGTACAAGCCCTGCATTGGCCAGGATTGGGGGGCGCATCTGAACGGTCAGGGTTCTGATGTTCTGGACCGATTGTTCCACCAATGTCTCGGTGGTCTCAAGCAGCTTCAGCCGGTGCGGATTTTCTTCTTCGCTGATCAGTTCATCAAGCTTGATCTTGCCCAGTATCAGACGCTGACAGACTTGATCATGCAACTCTTCGGCAACCCTGCCGCGCTCCCGGTCTTCAGTCAGGGCAAGCTCATGCGCCATCTGCTCCACCTTTTGCTGATGTTCCAGCAGGCGAGCCTCAATCTGCTTGCGTTCTTCAATCTCTTCTTCAAGAAACCGGTTGGCCAGTGTCAGCATGGCAGTCCGATCCTGCACCCTCTGATCAAGCAGCGTCACCTGCTTCAACAGCTGTCTGGTCAGATACAGAATCAGCAGAATAAAGAAACCGGTAGTCAGGCTGCTCTGTATGACAGAAGCGCGCCACCCGGCAAGTACATGGTTCTTGTTGAACGACATGATCGCCACCACCGGATAACGGTCCAAGCGGTGGTAGGACACGATGCGGGGCTCACTGAAAATATTCGATCTGGCCGTATGGTAGGTCTGATAAGCGGCCTGAGCCGTCCTTTGCCGGAATGTGGCAACGGTTGTCTTGCCTGAGTCGTAGACATGTGCTGCATTAGGCACCAGGACCAGATAGTTCCCGGGGATGGTGGCCAGCGTGTAACGTGCGTTTCTGTCAGAGGCAAGGGAGGCATACAACTCTTCAAAATAACTGATATCAAGGACCGCCGCCACGATACCGGCAAATCTGCCGTCAGGATTATTGAGCCTGCGCGAAAGACTGAAGCGCCATTTGCCGGTAACCCTGGACTTGAAGGGAGGATTGATGAACAGCCGGTTGTCATTGTTGTCACGGTGAAAGCTGTATAAGAGTCGATCGGCCATACTGACTCCGGTTTGGTCAGGCAGGGAGAGTGCCTGTATCCGACCGGCCTTGTTAATATAGGCGATAGAGCCGATGTAGGGGATCGCTTCCGCGTTCTTGCGCAGCAGTTGCTCCAGTCCGGTCTGCCCAAGCGTATCTGTTCCGCCTGCCGCCGTAATCTGTCTGATTACTGTCTGCAGCACAAGGTCGGTCTCTGAAAAGGTTCGCTCGGCATGTTCCTTCAAGGCCCTCGCGTACCCCTGCGTCTGGATCTCGGCTGCATGGAGTATGGTGGTGTGGTCAGCAAGACGTTCCCAGACCGTATAGACCACAATAGCCAGCAGCAGTACAGCGACACCTGCACGTATGGAAGGCCGCAACAGGGTAGGGGTGTCGTGGAGCGGCTTGGGTGTCTGCTGATCGGCGGCTGGGCTCATGGTACACCACGGTTGTTGTTCTGGACCGGTTCTGCTTTGGGGCGTTCCTTCTGGTTGCCCAGGATGACTTCACCGCTGTCGGTAAAGAGACGTACCGGAAGTTCAAATATCCGGCGGAAGATATCAAAGGTGCCGGTTGCCATGGTCCTGACCGGTATGGCGGATACGTCAGGGTTTTCCCAGCTGCCTTTGGCCTCAAAGTAGGTGGTGATCAGACTGCCGTCTCCACCGGAAAGGATCCAGCCCACCACCGGAATCCTGCTGATGATCCGGTCTACTGTCTGCAGCGGTTGTACGCCGATCAGCATATCCAGCGTTTCATGCACAAGATCGATATTGCCGACCGAGGTGAGGTGCATGACATTGCTGTCAATGAAAAAATCCCTGGTGGTGACAACGCCGTCTCTGATCCCCATGGTGGCGGTAATCTGATTGAACGGCATTCCGTCGCGGGACATGTCCGGCAGGCTGAAACTGAGCAGTTGCGAGACATTCAGGATTGAGATGATCTTTGAGAGCGTGTTGAAACGATGCAGGGTACCACGCTCTACCTTGAGGCTGAGGGTGCCGCCCGCACTCTTCGTGATGGCGGCAAGATCATCCCCGGTTGCGGTCAGGGTGCCTTGCACGGTTGTCAGCCCGCGAACTTCACGACCGATCCCCAGCACTTCCAGCAGATCGCCGGCCCTGGCCCGCTCAAGCAGCAACGATAAGTCCCATCGGGGATGCTGACCTTCGATGCGGGCCAGCTGGCCGTTGAGCGACAACCTGCCGCCGAGAGTAGCTGTCTGTAGACCGAGCAGTTTCAATATGCCGTCATCATTGTTCAGGAAGGCAGACAGTTTTCTGAAGCCGGTACTGCGGTAGCTGCCGGTTTCGGCTGTCAGATGTATCTTCAGTCGAAACGGGGCAGGGGCCTGATGTTTTGCCTGATCTGCAGGTCGGGACGGCGCCAGCAGCGGAATAACCTCTTCCAGATCAAGATAGCTGGAGGCAACCCGCAGATCAACATCAGGGATTCCGTCTGAACGTACGGTTCCGGCAGCACTGAAACTTGATTTCGGCAGCTTGCCCGAGACGTTGCGAATCCTGAACAGTCCGTCTTGCAGCCCCAGAATGGTGCTGAACTGTCTGATCCTGAGCGCCTTGTCGGCAAGGGGTATTCCGAAGTCAGCCGGGTTCAGTTCCGGCGAGATAATGAACAGCTCTGCCTCAGGATTTTCCAGGCTGGCTATCCTGCCTTTAACATTGAGGGGTGTCGTGCCGTAGCGGATCGCCATGCTTGAGGTCTCAAGCGAGTTGCCCTTGAAGTTGAGCTCGGTGTTGATGGCGGTAACCGGAGCAAGCCTCTTACCCGGTTTGAGTGCAAAGTTATCAAGCCGTACCTTGCCTGAAAAGAGCATGGAGCTGATCGTCCGTGGATCTCCGCTTCCTGCAATACTCGCCTGTACGCTGCCTTTCAGCTGATACTGCTGCCAGTCAGTCAGGATCGGCAGCTGTTTGTCCAGCTGGAACGGATTTGTTTCAAAGGAAAAGCTCAGGAACGGGACAATGTCGCGATAACGCAGCAGACCGTTGCCGGACAGTTTGAGCGGCGGCAGCTGGTAGGAATAGGAGGTAAATCTGGTTTCATCCCTGCCCAGTACTGCGCTGAAGGTAAGGGTGTTGGCCATGCCGGCAGGCTTGTTGACCAGGGCCGGATACTCGTAGGCAGCAGTGGAGAGCTGCCATTCCCCGGAGACACGGTAGGCTGAGGTCGGGCCATCGCCCTGCAGATGCATGCTCGTGCCGGTACCGTGGAAGCGGAGTGCTTCAGCCCCGGCATGTTCGGCAAGCCAGGCCACTTCTTCCGGCCTGGGGGCGATCTGCATGGTGAACGGGTAGAAGGAGGGTACGCCTTCAGTGGCATACTCCGTTATCTGACCGTCAAGGGTAAAGGGGGCGCCGCCAAAGTAGCCGCTCATGCCGATCAGGTTAAAATGCCGCCCCTTCATCTCCAGGGTGCCTTTGATCTGACGGAAGGTGGGGGTCTTCTCGCCATACTGGATGCTTGCCTTGTCTGCGGTACCGATGATGTAAAGTGCGTTGGCGTTATCGCCAACCCCGAAACGGGCCAGCTGGGAGAAACGTCCGTTGAGTGTGCCGTTGTCCAGTTTGAAAATGCCGCCCCTGACACGGTGCTCGATGAAATAAGCTGCATCGTCGGCAATAATGCCGAACGGGATATAGCTTTTGACCTGGAGATAGTCAAACGGCTCTGTGACAGCCTTGACGCTGATGGAAGGGTCTTTGGTGTTCAGGTCTTGCAGCCTGACCGATCCCTTGATGCTGAAGCCGTCAAGGCCGAGATGCAGATCAGTCATATCCAGCAGGGCAGGGGACCAGTTCAGGATGGTCGTCAGTCGCAGCTGTTTCGGGGCCACGGTGCCGTGAAATACCTTTGGCCAGTCCACGACAGGGTTGCGCACAAGCAGGGTGACCTTGGCCTGCAGGTTTTGCCGGCGCCCCTTCAGATCCAGCTTCATGCTGAGGGTGCCGCCGGGTGATTTGAACGGCAGGAAGCGCTCAAGGTAGGACCAGCTCCGCCAGTATTCCAGCTGATTCAGCTCAGCCTTTGCGTCAATATCCGTGCCTGTCAGCAATTCGCCTGATTGGGGGAGCCGGACGGTTCCGCTCAGGCTGATGGAGCCGGGGCTGCTGCCTTCCAGTGTTGCCCCGATCCTGAAAGAACTCTTCTTTCCCCTGCGCGGTTTGTCCAGACTCAGGTTGATACCGGTCAGGTTCAGGCTGATCTCTGACGAAGCTGTTGCTTGGTCGCGCCAGAAGAGAGCGCCGTTTCTGACCCGGATCCCCTTCAGCTGCAGGTCGTACCCGCTTGAGGACGGGCTCAGCAGGTCGTCTATGTTCAGCTTGCCCTGGCTGTTGCGGATAACGGTTGCCCTGACGCCGTCCAGCAGGATGCCTCGCAGTTCAACCTTTTTATTCAGCAGCGGCAGCAGGGCCAGCCTGAATGAAATTGATTGTGCCGACAGGAACAGCGTCTTCCGGTCGCGCTCGGTTATGGCGAGATCACTGAATTCAAAGGAAGGGCCAATGACCCAGCTGAAACGGGCATCGCCGAGTCTGACCTCCCGGTTCAGCTCCTTTTGCAGGATATCGGTCAGCTCTGTCTTGTACGTGTTAAGGTCGAGCAGACGGGGGAGCAGCAGTGACAGGGCAAGCGAGACGGTTGCGAAAAACAGGCAGATCAGAATGCCAAGCCGCAACCATTTGTTGTAAGGGATTATCTGCATCGGAAGAGAGATCGAAGGATCAGGCTGGGGCCTGATCCAGATCAAGGGGAGTTAAAGGGATGATCCGGACCTGCAGTACCGCGGTACGGGTCACCTTTTCACAGATCAGGCGGAAACCGTTCCAGTCAACGGTCTCGCCCTGAACCGGCAGATGCCCTAACTGGTCCAGTACCAGGCCGGCCACTGTCTCGTAATGAGGTGCTTCTTCCAGCCTGATTCCCAGCGGTTCCTGCAGATCAAAAATCGAGACCAGTCCGTCAACCAGCCAGCTGCCGTCCGGCTGCTGCATCAGCCGGGCCGGCTCTCCGGCATCATGTTCATCCTCAATCTCCCCCACCAGCTCTTCCAACAGGTCTTCGGTGGTAACCAGGCCGGAGATACCGCCATACTCATCGACCACCAGAGCCATGTGGTTGCGGTTACGCTGCATCTCTTTCAGCAGTTCATTGACTTTCTTCCCTTCGGGCACAAAGACCGGCGGTCTGATGATCTGTTCAAGCTGCAGCTCCTCCCCTTTGACCAGCGCTCCCATGATGTCCTTGTCGTGCAGTACGCCGACGATCTCTTCAATATCCCCCTGATAGACCGGATAACGTGAGTACTGGGCATCCAGGATGATCCTGATCAGCTCGTTGCGTGGGGTATGCAGTTCAAGCGCCACCATCCGTGTGCGGGGCACCATCACCTCCCGTACGCAGGTGTGGGTAAATTCAAAGACGTTGCGGATATACTCATGCTCCGTCTCGCTGAAGACACCGCTTTCGTGCCCTTCAGAGACCATGTGCTGCACCTCTTCACGGGTGATGAAGGCATCCTGCTCCGCCTTGAGGCCGATCAGCCGCTGCACCGCCTTGCTTGACGACGTCAGCACCAGCACGATCGGTGCAGTCATACGGGCGATTATCTGCATCGGTTGCGCCAGACGCAGTGCAATGCTGTCGGCATACTGCAAGCCGAGCGCCTTGGGCACCAGCTCGCCAATGATCAGGGAGACATATGAGACAACCACGACGACCGTCAGGGCTGATAACGGTTCGGCTGCTTGCTGGATGATCGGCCAGGGGAGTTTCTGCAGGGCGGGGCGCAGCTGTTCGATAGCGACAATACCGCCTACGGTTGAAGCGGCTGATCCGGCGACGGTAACACCGATCTGGATCACGGCCAGCAGCGGGTGCGGGTCTTTCTGGTACTGTTCGATAATGGCGGCACGCTGGTCCCCGTCTGCAACCAGCTGGGCGATTCTGCCTTTACGTGTTGAGATGATGGCGAATTCGGCCATCGAGAAGAAGCCGTTCAGGCCGATCAAGAGAATGATGACGATAAGCTCAAGGGTAATAGTGTCCATGACGTTTGCATTTTCATCCGGAATCCCCGGATTGTCAATCGATACAGCGCTGTTTTCTCCATGCCAATAAAAAAGGCCCGTCTGTCCGGACGGGCCTTTGAAACTTCAGTTGCGAGGATTATGCTGCAACAACCGTAACCTTGAGTGTGGCAGAAACTTCCGGATGGATCTTGACCGGAACGCTGTACTCACCAAGGTGCTTGATCGGCTCTGCCAATACGATCTTTTTGCGATCGATTTCAAGCCCGTTATTTTTCAGGAAGGCGGCGATTTCCATGTTGGTGACTGAACCGAACAGTTTGCCTTCTTCACCGGACTGGTGTGACAGCTGAACAGTCAGGGCCTCCAGTTTGGCAACCAGATTTCTGGCAGCTTCAAGGGTCTTGTTCTTTTTATAGGCCATCTGGCGCTTGGCATGTTCAAGGGCCTTGGCGTTCTTCTCGGTTGCCTCAATGGCAAAGCCTTTCGGCAGCAGGTAATTCCGGGCGTAACCGGGGGCAACCTTGACGATATCGCCGATCTGGCCCAGTGTCTCAATATTTTCCTTCAGAATAACCTTCATGATCTTGCTCCTTTCAAGCCTGGTTTACAGGTTTTCTTCTTCTTGTGTGGTACGTGGGGTTCTGAACTCCCCCCAATAATCAAAGATACCGATAATGGTGACGATGCCGTTCAGATATGGCTGTGTCAGTAACAGAATAGCCAGAAACGTCTTCAGGGTGGCGCTGAAGCCGGTTCGATCACAGAGCGTCAGAATAACCGCCAGCCCCTGTGCAAAATAGATGACCCCCAGGACAACAAGGATGTTCAATGCCGGGGTGGTTACCAGCGTAGTCGGCGCCAGCATTGAAAATCCGGCCAGGATCAACAGCCAGACCAACAGTGCAGGTGCCTTGAACTCTTTAAACGCAGCCTGATTAACCTCCAGGGCATTCCGGACCGCCAGGCGCCTGAAAAACAGCAAACTGACGGCACTGATGATCCCCAGATTGATGGTGGCGAGAGCCGGGTACGTCCGGGACATCAGCTCGCCCACAGTCTGCATCCCTTCCCTGATGGTCTCAAGGTCCTGGGAGGACAGTCCCGATTGCTGTTCGTAGAGCCTGGTCGCCTGTTTGATTCCGGCGTTGATCTCTTGTTGTGCAAAGAGCTGCGGATTAACCGAGGTGCTCATTGAGTAAGCAGCCACCAGTACCGCGGTCAGTACAATGCTTGCGGCAGCCGTCCAGAGAATGATACGGGACGGACGCAGACCCCGTAAGGCAAGTTCAGGCAGAATCAGTCCGATCATGCCGCATTGAACAGCGTACCAGGCACCTACCGGAGGCGAAAACAGCACTGCCAGCAGCAGTGTGGTCAGCAGGGCACTAAAACCTGCAGCAGCACTGCCGCCTTTGATGCGCACATACCCCAGAGGAACCGGGGCAAGAAATGCCGGTACAAACCCGATTAACGGCACAGCCAGACTGGAACTGAAAAGCAGACCCGATCCGATGGTGCCGACCAAGACGGCGGCCGGTTTCCGGCCACCGCTTGATTGCTGTACAGGTTTATCCATGAATTCCTGAATTACGGAAGTGTATGGCCTGCTGCCAAAGGCAGAAGGGCCAGGTTGCGAGCCCGCTTGATCGCTTCGGTAATCTCCCGCTGGTGTTTTGCGCAGTTGCCGGAGATACGGCGCGGCACGATTTTGCCACGCTCGGTGATGAAGTAACGCAGGGTGCGGGGGTCTTTGTAATCAATCGTGGTGTCTTTTTCAGCACAGAAGCGACAGACCTTGCGGCGCTGGAACGGACGCTTCTTGCGGGGGCCACCGGGGCCACGGTCTGGGCGGGGACCGCTGGGCCGACCGCCGGGACGGGGAGTATAGCTGCTAGTTGTCGTTGTTTCTTCGCTCATTGGCGGTATCCTCCGGAACGTTATTCAGCCGCAGCTTCAACAGCTTCAGCAGCTTCTGGGGCTTCGGCAACCGGCTTGCGCTCGGCAACCTTTTTCTCGGGCTCGTCAGTAATGTTAACGCTCAGGAAGCGTAACACCTTTTCATCAAGCCGGAGACGACGCTCCAGTTCGGCCACCAGTTCGGCCCCGCCGTCAAAGCGCAGATAGTAGTAGCGCCCACGTGGAAACTTCCGGATTGCATAGGACAGCTTGCGGGTTCCCCAGTCATCCAGCCGATGGAAGTCACCCTTGTAGGATGCAACCACATCCTGAACCTTGTCGGTGACGAGCTTGACATCGTCTTCTGCAAGGTCCGGCTGGAGGATGAAGATGGTTTCGTACTTCCTCATGTGTAATCCTCCTCTTGGATCAGGTAGCCCCGGTCTCGCCCGGAGCAAGGAGTAGCGGACAGGCGTCCGCCTCAAAGGAACATGCCTTTACTACAGTTAAGCCTGAAAGGCAAGCATAATAATATTTTGTGTATATGAACAAAAAACTTGACAGTGGTACGTGAGCTGTTTTTAATGTGTGCATATGCAAATAACCAAACCTAAAGGAGCTCAAGCATGAAACTCTGTTTTCCTGTTGTACAGGATCAAGGCCTGGAGAGCGAAGTATACGGCCATTTTGGATCAGCCCCTCGTTTTTTGATTGTTGACGCTGAAACCGGTCAGACACAGATGGTGGATAACAGCGACAAGGCGCACGAGCATGGCGCCTGTAATCCGGCCAAGGCAGTCGCCGGTCTGGATATTGACGGGATTGTCGTGGGAGGCATCGGGCGGGGCGCGTTGATGTCGCTCAATCGTGCCGGATTCAGGGTGTTTCAGGCCCAGGGTGGGTTGGTTCGTGATAACCTGGCGGCACTGGGAGGCAAAGGTCTGCCGGAATTTTCTCCGGGCAGTGTTTGTGGCGGTCACAGTCATGCGGGTCATGGTCATGACCACGCCGGAGGGTGTTGCCATTGAGTGACGGCTATAACCAGTATACTGCTGTGGTGCTTGATCATGCCCGGAACCCGCGCAATGTTGGGGGGATGGATGATGCCAATGTGGTGGTGCAGGTGGGGGATCCGGATTGCGGTGATACCTTGCTGCTGTTCATGCGGATTGATGAAGGATCTGTTGCCAAGGTCAGTTTTCTGATCAAGGGCTGCGGAGCGGCCATTGCAACCGCCTCCATGGGGACGGAGCTGGTTAAGGGCAAGAGTCTGAATGAGGCGTTGCTGGTGACTGATGCCACCGTCACCGCCGCATTAGGGGGGCTGCCTGAGGACAAGGAGCACTGTTCCAACCTGATTGCCTCCGCAGTACATGCGGCAATTGCACAGTATACCAGCACCATAACCGGCGAGGCACCGCCGATAGATTTTGAAGTGGATATGACGGGTAGAACCCCGAAACCTGTTGAAGGAGAAAAGTTATGAATAGTTGGGCTCAATTGTATCGTGGCGAATCAGTAAAACCGGTCCGGCAGTTTGTCGCCGATCTCAAAGAAACTGGACTGCGTTCAGGTTTTTTGATCCATAACGAAGATCATATGGAGATGGCGCATACCTTTGGTTCGCATGGTGTGCAGGTGGCTGAAGGGTTTGATCTGCATATGATTCAGATCTGCAAGCCGGAAAAGGCCGCCGGCAGTCTCCAGAAAAACCCGGAACGGGCTGCCCTGATGCCCAAATTTGTCACGGTGTTTACTGCCAAAGGGCGCACACAGGTACGTTTTCTTCGTTATAACAAGGCCATGATTGAGTCGCTGGTAGATGATACGGAGTTTGCCGTGTCGGTCGTCAGTACCTACGATGAAATCGAGCAGGCCATCAGGGAATCACTGTAATCAAGGAGTCTCACCATGTCGTTGCAAGAACAACATGAACCGTCAGCTTCCAGGTTGTGCAACTTTCATATCACATTTTTTGCCATCGTGCTGGGCATGGCCGGTTTTACCCTGTCAGTCCAGAAGGCTGGTGGGCTGCTGCACGCGCTACATCCGGTCAGTACAGCGTTACTGTATCTCACCGTGGGGCTTTTTGCCCTGGTTGGTGCGATCTACTTCTACAAGGGGGCAACCTGTCCGGGCTCAATCAAAAAAGAGCTGAACCATCCTATTAAAATTAATTTTTTCCCCTTGGTAGCCAAGA
>CAZOTC010000033.1:0-16782 GCA_964582605.1 uncultured Geobacter sp.
CGCGGATATCCGCTAAAATCCGTGTTATCCGCGTGCTATTGCTTTGCTGTTACAGCCCCGTTACTTCCCGGTCCTTGGGATACTCCACTACTATCTCGTAACTAAACACCTTCTTTTCTCCGGCCGCCAGTTTCAGCTTCCAGATCAGTGTGCCATCATCCTTCTTCTCGGTCGGCGGCAGGGTAGCCTCTTCCAGGCTGATCTTGATTTCACTGTCGCCGGCCAGTGGCAGTTGATCCTTGACATTGACTGTCTGGGCCTCTTTGCGGAAGTTAGTGACGGTGACGGTTGAACGGTAGCCCATCCGGTTTTTGCCGAACATGCCCGCCTCTTTATGCTGCTTCAGCTCTTCCCGTTTGACCGTGATCTGATCGTCACTGCCAAAGGGGAGCGTGAACTTCTCGCCCGAGGCCACCTGCTTCATGTCTGCGCTGCCCACAAAGGTGTTACCGCTGAAGATCTTGACGGTGCCGGGCAGTAACGGCCAGCCGGCCTTGTTAACCAGTTCGGCAGTCAGATAGGCAACCTGCGACAACTTGGGTACGCTCGTATATTCGGTGCTGACCGGCAGCTTTTCCAACGCGATCACGGTGCTGTGGCGGGTGTTATCAGAGGGGATATCAACCGGTTTGGGTATCTTGAAGGCGATTGAGGTCCCTTCAGCAGCGGCCTGGGCAGTCTGGAAGGCCGCCGGTGCCGGCTCTTCAGCCATTGCCAAATCAACGGAGTTTTCAGCAATCTGTGGCCTGGCAGCTTTTTTATACATGCGAGCCTCTGCCCGTGGTGCCGGCGCAGGCATGGCTGGAGGCATCGGCCTGAAAAACGCAACCCGCCAGGGATACAGGGTTGGCGGGGCACCACCGCTGGCCGGGCGGGCGGTGGAGAGTGTCAGCGGCACATTGTTCCAGTCTTCACCGGTCTGCTGGCGTACCTGGGCGCGGTAAGTCAGTTCTGCACTGGTGCCATTCTGGGCAAGACGTACATCGTAGCCCGGCTCCCAGGTGGCGTTGCTTACAACCCCGGACAGATCCAGGGTCAGTTTACCTTCTTTGACGGTCTCTACTGCCACTTCAACGGTCTTGCTTTCCTTGCGGTAGGAGCCGCCGGCCTCCTGCTTCTTACGCTTCAGGGCATCCATCTGGTCTTTGATGGCCTGCTTTTCCTGTTCGATATCACGTTGCTGGTCTTCAACCTTGACGGTGTTACTGCCCACAAAGCCCATGGCTTCGTTCAGTTCAGCGCTGGTTGGTTTACCGATGGCCAGTTGCTGCGAGATCCGTTTGCCCCAGGCCACCTTGATTGAGTCAACAAACCCTTTCTGGGCAAGCAGCCCTGCCTTCCTGGCGTCAAGACCGCCCAGCTTGCGCTCCAGTTGTTTCAGTTCTGCCTCAATCTCCTTGACCCGTTTGTCTGCCGTCTGGCTCAAAAAGCTGCGCTTGACCTCAATGCCGGTAATGGTGGCCTGTGCGGTTCCCTTGGCATCCACCCGTACGGAATCATCCTGCAGCAGCACCGGCAGCCCTTCAACCGCAATAATCTGGCTGCCCGGTTTCAGCGCTACGGCTACGGAACGGGTGACCTGCGCACGGTCCTGATAGACCGTAACCGCACTGATGGTCGCCTGGGCCGGCAGACGTGAAGCAGAAGCGGCGTAGAGCGCCCCGGGCATCAGGAAGACCGCTATAAAGCTCAACAGATGACGCAGATGCATGGAATGCCTCCTGATCAGAGATAGATTTGAGCCTAAGTATAGCAGATGTTTTTTTCTTGTCTTGTGAATCCTGCTATGCAAGATAGTCGTACTGTGCATCCTTCTCACAAGGAGTCTCCATGTCCCTGGTTATCGTCAGTTGTCCCCATTGTTCCTTCAGGCGTGATATGCCGGCAGATAAACTGCCGGATCAACCGGTTCAGGCAACCTGTCCGAAATGCAGACAGGTCTTTGAGTTTGACAGACATGCTGCGCCTGCTGTTGAGCCACTGGCGGTGTCAAACGAAGCATGTCCTCCGTCGTCTCTCCCGGAAGGGACTCCTGTGCTGCCTCCGCCGTTACCTCCTTCACCGGCAGCATCTCCTGAGGAAGCTCCTTCCGGAAGCGGGAATAACCGGACCAGTGAATTCCGTCCCCTGTTGCCGGTTGGGGAACTGTTCTCTCAAACCTGGGAGCTTTATAAGCAGCGCTGGATGATTCTGGTTGCCCTGTTTGTTGTTACCGGCATCGCTGCTGTTGTTCCACCGGCGTTGGTAGCTGTAACGATGGGGAGTCTTGCAAAAAACTCCTTTAGTGGAACGGTTGTCATGGTTATGCTGCTTGGTGTTGCTGTAGTCGCAAGTATCGTCATTCTGTTCTGGGGTATGGCTGCAACGGTTACGGCTGCTGTTGATGCATCTCTTGGTTTTAACGATGCTTTTCAGCGTGCGAAGGGCTGTTGGATTTCCTTTGTCTGGGTCTCGTCATTGTACAGCTTTATTGTTGGCGGGGCTTCGTTGCTGTTTATTGTACCAGGTATTCTGACCGGTATCTGGTTCTTTGCCGGTCCCTATCTGGTGGTTAGCGGGGATACGCGCGGCATGGATGCGCTGCTGAAGAGCAAGGCGCTGGTGGATGGACGTTTCTGGGAAGTGCTGGGACGGCTTGTGCTGGTTTGGTTGCTGGGGACGGTGCTGGGGATGATACCGGTTATCGGCGTACTGTTCTCTCTGGCCATGGCCCCCTTCAGCATGCTCTATGCTGTTGTGCTGTACCGCAATTTGGAAGATACGGCTGGGGTGGTCACCTGGTCATCGTCTGATGGGGCCAAGGCAGGGTGGCTCCTGCTTGGTTTGTCAGGCTACCTGCTGGTGCCGCTCCTGCTCTTTTTTATGCTGGGAGCGGCCTTGTTATCCGGCTTTCAGCCGTTGTTCAAGATGATGCTTGAGCAGAAACAGCGTCATCAGCATACCCTCTCGGTTACCCCGCCGGCGGCAAAGCTGCCGTTTAAAATGCGTATGCCGTAAAACCATCAGCCCTTGGGTATGAAGATAAAGAAGGACAGCGATAACACGGCCAGGACCCACATGCCGGCTGATACCTGTTTTACCTGCCCGGTGCAGGTCTTGATCAATGGATAGGAGATCAGCCCGGCTGTCATACCAACCCCGATGTTATAGGTAAAGACCATCAGGGCAACCGTCAGAAAGGCAGGAATCAGCTCGCTGAAGTCATCAAAATCAATCCGTGTGATCGGCTGCATCATCAGGGTACCGATCAGGATCAAGGCAATACCGGCGGCGTGAGTCGGCACCATGGTGAAGATCGGGGCGAAAAAGAGCGACAGCCCGAACAGACATGCCACCACCAGTGCTGTAAAGCCGGTGCGACCACCCACCGCAATACCGGCAGCTGATTCAATATAGGCGCCGGTGGTGGTGGTGCCCAACAGCGGTGCAACCGTGGTGGCCACAGCATCGGCCAGCATCGGACGCTCAATTTCCGGTAGATTGCCGTCCTTGTCCAGCAGGTCGGCTCGCATGGAGAGCCCGATCAGGGTGCCGATGGTATCCATGAAGGCCATCATAAAGATGACCAGTACGACCGGGAATACGCCTGGCTGCAGGGTTCCGGCGATGTCGAGCTGCATAAAGATCGGGGACAGCGAGGGGGGCAGGCTGATCAGATGTGACGGTAACGGTGTAATGCCCAAAACCACCGATGCAGCGGTGGTTGCCACGATACCGTACAACAGTGCGGCATGGACCTTGCGGGCCATCAGTACTGCGGTAAACAGAAATCCGGCAGCTGCCAGCAGAACCGGAGCCTGGGCGATATTACCCAACTTGACCGGTGCACCGGGGACTCCCAGGACAACCAGTCCGACCTCGTTAAGACCGATGAAGGTGAGAAAAAGCCCGATCCCTGTCGCAAAAGCAGCCTTGAGAGAGATCGGGATCGCTTCAGCCAGCCAAGACCGGATCTTGAACACCGTCAGCAAGATAAACACAAGGCCTGCCCAGAAGACCGCTCCCAGTGCGATCTGCCAGGAATATCCCATCCCCTTGACCACGACAAAGGCGATAAAGGCGTTTTCACCCATGTATGGCGCTATGGCAAAGGGTCTTCTGGCCCAGAACGCCATCATCAGACAACCGATGACGGCAGCCAGAATGGTGGCGGTGGTCTGCGCCTCCCTCGGGATTCCGGCTACCGCCAGCAGGGATGGGTTGACCACAATGATATAGGCCATGGTCAGGAAGGTGGTCAGACCGGCCAGAAATTCCTGACGGTAGCCGGTATTGTGGTGTTTAAAGCCGAAGAACGCTTCCATGGCTAGAGCCCCTTTACGGCAAAGATGCCGGGTGCATTTCTCCAGACACCATCGTAATCAAGCCCGAATCCAAAGACAAACCGGTCAGCGATTTCCAGGCCGATGAAGTCGGCCCGGTAGCCTGGGCGTGCCTTGCGGTCATGCTGTTTTTCAACCAGCACAGCGGTAAGGACCTGCTTCGCCCCGCGCTTGATGCATTCGTCAGCCAGGGTCAACAGGGTCACCCCTTCATCAAAAATATCATCCACCAGCAGGACGGTACGACCACTGACATCAACCTGTATCGGGGCCTTCCACTCCAATTCGCCACCGCAGGTGTCGCGACCGTAGCGGGTTGCGTGCAGGTAACTGACCTCCAGAGGAAAACCGAGACGGGTGAGAAGCTGGCCGCAGACGATCAGCCCGCCGTTCATCACGCAAAGCACCAGCGGATTTGATTTTCCTATTTTATCAGTCACCTCGGCAGCCATCCGGTTAATCGCCGATTCAACCATCTGGCGGTCCGCAAGGCAGTCAGCCTCGTCAAGCACACGCAACGCCTCAGTTCGTTCCATGCCACATCCCTCCTGTAACCCGCTGGATATCTGCGCTGTCCGGTATCATCAGAATACCATCAAATCCTGACTGTGCAAGCAGGGCAGCAACGGCGTCGGCTTGACCTTCTCCAACCTCGAACAACAGCCAGCCCCCCTGGTTGAGGTGCTCAGGGGCTGCAGCAATCAGATGCCGGTAGGCGTCGAGACCGTCCTGGCCACCATCCAGAGCGAGCTGCGGCTCAAAATCACGCACTTCGGGCTGCAGGTGTGCAAGGTCGGCAGTGATGATGTAAGGGGGGTTGGAGACGATCAGGTCAAAACGGCGTTCAGCGACCGGATGGAAATAAGAACCGGTTAAAAATTCTATCGAAGTACCGTGCCGACTGGCATTCTGGCGGGCGACGTCAAGGGCTGCCGGAGAGAGGTCAACTGCTGTGACTGCCGCCTGTGGCAGGCGGCGGGCCAGTGAGATGGCAATGCAGCCGGAACCGGTACCGACATCCAGTATGGTGGTTGCGTCAGGGGCCTGTCTGCAGGCGGTTTCAACCAGTACTTCGGTATCATGGCGGGGGATCAGTACATCTCTGGTGACGGTAAATTCAAGGCCGTCAAATTCCTGGCTGCCAAGGATATGCTGGAGCGGTTCGCGTCTGGCGCGGCGAGCCACCATGGTGCGGTAGTTGGTCAGCTCGTCATCGTGCAGAGGCCGGTCAAAGTTCAGGTAAAGTCCCATCCGGTCGAGCCCGGTGGCCTCAGACAGCATCCACTCTGCTTCACGACGGGCGTTTGCTACCCCCTTCTCAGCCAGGTAGCCGGTGGTCCAGGTTAAAACTTTGAGGGGGGTCCAGATTTCTTCAGTTGCCTTCACTTTGAGCCTTGAGTGCCTCCATTTGGTAATGGGTGCGCAGTGATTCGGTAATCTCCTCAATATCCCCGGCCATGATCGAATCCAGCCGGTACAGGGTCAGACCGATCCGGTGGTCGGTCATCCTGCCCTGGGGGAAGTTGTAGGTGCGAATCCGTTCGGAGCGGTCACCACTACCCACCTGCTGTTTGCGGTCAGCTGCCATTTTTGAATTCTGTTCCTGCAGGATGGTGTCCAGAATACGGGTCTTGAGCACTTTCATCGCCTTGGCCCGGTTTTTAATCTGGCTGCGCTCCTCCTGACAGGCCACCACCGTGCCGGTTGGCAGGTGGGTGATCCGTACCGCCGAATCGGTGGTGTTGACGTGCTGGCCACCGGCACCGGAAGAACGGTAGACATCAATCTTCAGATCGACCGGGTTGATTTCAATGTCCACATCTTCGGCCTCGGCCATGATCGCAACGGTACAGGCGCTGGTATGAATCCTGCCCTGCGCCTCGGTTTCAGGTACCCGCTGCACCCGGTGGGTGCCGGATTCGTACTTCATCTTGGCGTAGACATCCTGGCCTTCAATGGAGGCGATCACCTCTTTGTATCCGCCCCGCTCAGATTCTGAACAGGAGAGCAGTTCCACCTTCCAGCGGTTTTTCTCGGCAAAGCGGGAATACATCCGGAAGAGGTCACCGGCAAACAGTGCAGATTCATCCCCACCGGTTCCGGCGCGGATCTCCAGGATGACGTCGCGGGAGTCGTTAGGGTCCTTGGGCAGCAGCAGGATCTTCAGTTCGGCATCCAGCTTTTCCTTCTCCTCGCCAAGCCGGGACAGCTCCTCTACGGCCATCTCCTTCATCTCAGGGTCTGACAGCAGGATCTGGTTTTCCTCCAGTTCTTCCTGCACCTTCTTGTAGCGTCGGAACGCCTCGATCAAGGGGGCCAGATCGGCATGTTCGCGCGAGAGTTTGCGGAACTCCGGCTGGTTGGCTATTATGGTGGGGTCGGAGAGCAACGACTCCAACTCTTGAAAACGGATCTCTAAGTCCTGGATCTTGTCGAACATCTAGTAAACCTCACACCACAATTCTGTCATCGGCATAGCCGTCATTCTCTTCCAGCGCCTCTTTTACCGAACGTATCGCTACCTCTATCTGGTCGTCATCCGGCTCGCGGGTGGTCATCCGTTGCAGGGCCAGGCCGGGGGAAATCACCAGTTTGACCAGCGGATGCTGATCATTTTTTGCACTCCATTTCAGAAACTCATAGGAAATACCGGCGATCAGCGGCAGGAGTACCACCCTTGAAAGAGCCTTATAGATGAATGGCCATGCCTTGGGGATAAGCGAAAACACCGCGATACTGACCAGCATCACAATCAGCAGAAAACTGGTGCCGCAGCGGGGATGCAGGCGGCTGAACCGCTTGACATTTTCCAGGGTCAGCTCAACCCCTTCTTCAAAGGCAAAGATGGTCTTGTGTTCGGCGCCATGGTACTGGAAGACCCGCTGGATATCGTCCATACGGGCTATTGACCAGATATAAAGCAAAAATACGACCACCCGGATAACGCCGTCCACCAGATTGAAGATGAAGTTGTTATCGCCGATCACCGGCACCAGCAGTTTGGTCAGATAGAGCGGCAGAAAGAAAAACAGGGCGATGCCGAAGCCAAAGGCAACAGCCATGGTACCGGCTAGGGCCCATGAGGTCAGTTCTTCTTTTTTTGTCTCGCCGTTTTCATCGGTCTCTTCTTCAATCGCCTCATTGGCAGAGAAGTTGAGCGCCTTGATGCCTAGTACCAGCGAGGTAAACAGAGCTACAGTGCCCCGCAGAATCGGCAGTTTGACGATCGGAAACCGTTCCGATAGTGGTGGCATCTGCTCGCGCTTGACGACGATCTCACCGTTGGTTTTACGAACGGCAATTGCCAAGGCGCGTGGGGCCCGCATCATTACGCCTTCCAGTACTGCCTGACCACCAATGTTAATCTTTTCTGTCACGTGATACTCCTGAACTGCTTGCGTACCTGGGCTGTTCTGCCGCAGCAGAACTCACCTTCGGGGCAGGGGCCGGCAACACAGCCGGGGCCTGCAGTGTTAAAAATGGTGGGAGCCGCTTCCTTGGCAAGCTTGAGCATCCCCACCGCCATGCTTCTAATCTCCCACTGGGCACGCTCACAGCAGCGCAGCCTGAAGAAGTGCAGCAGCTCACGGGCATTCATGGTGATGATGATCTTGGTTTCAGTGGCATTGGGCAGCAGGTAGCGGGCATCTTCCGGCTGAATCCCCATCTCCACCAGTTGGTTGTAAGCCTGATGAACAACGCCGACGGTAAAGTCAAAAATCCTGCTGGCCTCTTCATCGGCAGCGACTGAAGGGGGGGTGACGGCACCAAAGCGTTCAACGTGGGAAACATAACGCTGGGACTGCTGTGAGTAGGAGGCCATGCGATGACGTACCAGTTGGTGGGAAGTAACCCGCGAGATGCCTTCCACGCCAAAGGTAAAGGAGGCATGCTCAAGCACCGAATGGTGGCCTAGTGACATGATCTTATCAATAAAAGCAGCATAATCGGAGCTGTCGATCTTGGACTTCAGTTCTTCAAGATCAGCCGGTGAATAGCAGAGCCGGGCAGCCAAGGCGACCGTTCGCTCAGGATCTGCAGTGTACTGCAACAGTTCTATATTCATATGCCCCCACAGGATACAAAAAGGGGGCTGCACCGCAAGACGGTGCACCCCCCTGATCACACAGCGCAACTATGCTAAGCCTGGCCGTAACGCTTCTTGAACCGCTCAACGCGACCGGCTGTATCAACCAGTTTCTGCTTGCCGGTAAAGAAGGGGTGGCAGGCCGAGCAGATTTCAGTGAAAATCTCCTTACGGGTTGAACGGGTCAGAAAGCTGTTGCCGCAAGCGCACTTGACCGTTACTTCGTTGTACATCGGGTGAATGCCTTCTTTCATCTGCTACCTCCTGATAGTTGCAGCTCGTTAATAAAGCTGTGTATTGACGAAACTATAGAATATCGGATTATGACAAAAAACATCAAGCATTATTTTTAAAAACGTTCCTGTTACTTGCTCATGGAATCAATGAAGTCCTGATTGGTCTTGGTCTCGGAAAGCTTATCCAGCAAAAACTCCATGGCGTCAACCACGTTCATCGGATGCAGGATCTTGCGCAGGATCCAGATTCGGTTCAAAATGTTTCTTTCTATCAGCAGTTCTTCCTTGCGGGTGCCGGACTTGTTGATATCGATGGCCGGGAAGGTCCGCTTCTCAACCAGACGGCGATCCAGGTGGACCTCCATGTTGCCGGTGCCCTTGAACTCTTCAAAGATCACTTCATCCATCTTGCTGCCGGTATCCACCAGGGCAGTGGCAATGATGGTCAGGGAACCACCCTCTTCGATATTACGGGCAGCACCAAAGAACCGTTTCGGCTTCTGCAGGGCATTGGCATCAACACCGCCGGTCAGGATCTTGCCGGACGGAGGCAGCACGGTGTTGTAGGCCCTGGCCAGACGGGTAATGGAGTCCAGCAGGATCACCACATCCTTTTTATGTTCCACCAGACGTTTGGCTTTTTCGATTACCATCTCGGCCACCTGTACGTGGCGGGTGGCGGGTTCGTCAAAGGTGGAGGAAACTACCTCTCCGTTGACCGAACGCTGCATGTCGGTCACCTCTTCCGGACGTTCATCAATCAGCAGGACGATCAGATAGACTTCCGGGTGGTTGGCCGCAATCGAGTTGGCGATGTTCTGGATCAACATGGTCTTGCCGGTACGGGGCGGGGCAACAATCAGGCCGCGCTGACCTTTGCCGATCGGCGACACCAGTTCCATCACCCGCATGCCGTAGTTGTCCGGCGCTGTCTCCAGCTTCAGCTTTTCTTCCGGATAGAGTGGCGTCAGGTTGTCAAACAGGGTCTTATCCCGGGCTGATTCAGGCGGTTCAAAGTTGATAGCCTCAACCTTCAACAGCGCAAAATAGCGCTCGCCCTCCTTGGGAGGCCGGATCTGGCCTGAAACGGTATCGCCGGTGCGTAGATTGAAACGGCGGATCTGGCTGGGAGAAACGTAGATATCGTCCGGACCCGGCAGGTAGTTGTAATCAGGTGCCCGAAGGAAGCCGAAACCGTCCTGTAACGTTTCCAGAACACCTTCACCATAGATTGATCCGTTTTGCTCGGTCTGGGCATTCAGAATGGCAAAAATCAGGTCCTGCTTGCGCAGGCCTGATGCCCCTTCGATACTGAGATCACGGGCAATGGCGTTAAGTTCGCTGATTTTCTTGTTTTTTAGTTCCTGAAGGTTCACGGAAAAAGATCTCCTGCGGGTTGGATGCGGGGCATCAGGGGGGTGATGACCGGAAAGTGGGTATGGCAAACGTCATTCATGGCATGTAGCGCTGTTGTCTGTCGCGTCATTCATCAGATGTGTTCTGCTGTTGTCAAGGGAGTCAGAAAGCAGGGTGCGAGTTTTATACAATGAGTCAGTCGGGGTTCTTTCTCTACTTTGGAAAACCAACTTTGCGGGTAGTTGCAACTGAAGTTTATGAACGATAATCACAACAATATTCAGATGTCAACAGGAAAGTGAGCGTCCGGTTGTGAGTGCGGTCAGGTGTGACTACCGATAACTGCTTGACCCCCTCTGCGTGAAAGGATATACAGTGTACGTTGCAAACAAGCTGGTAATGTTGGTTTTTATTAATTATTTCAGGTAGGTGTATTCAGATGCAAGGACAACCGCTTCTTGATGCTATCGGTGTTACCCCACTGGTTCGGATTACCTCAATCGCCCCTAATCCCAAGGTTACCATACTGGCAAAACTTGAAGGAAATAATCCGGGGGGGTCGGTTAAGGATCGTCCTGCACGCCAGATGATTCTGGCTGCAGAGGCAACCGGAGAGTTGACTCCTGACAAGATTATCCTTGAACCGACCTCAGGCAACACCGGCATCGCCCTGGCCATGATAGCTGCTGCGCGGGGATACCGGATCAAGCTGGCTATGCCGGCCTGTGTCAGCATGGAACGGAGAAGTGTGCTGGAGGCCTACGGTGCAGAGATTGTGCTTTCGCCTGGCTGTGAAAAGACTGATGGTGCGATTCGCCTGGCCCACAAGATCTATGCAGAAGAACCGGGACGTTATTACATGCCGAACCAGTATGACAACCCGAACAATCCGCTGGCTCACGAACTGACCACCGGTCCCGAGATTATCGCACAGACAGAGGGCAGGCTGACCCATTTGGTGGCCGGGATGGGAACCGGCGGAACCTTGATGGGAACTGCCGCCTGTCTGAAAAAACAGCTCCCCTCTGTGCAGATTGTAGGGGTTGAGCCGAATCTCGGTCATGCTATTCAGGGCCTGAAAAATATGAAAGAGGCGATCGTCCCGGCTATCTACTGTGAAGCGACACTGCATCGCAAGCTTGTGATTGATGATGATACCGCCTTTGAAACGGCTCGTCAGCTGGCCTCCCAAGAAGGAATATTCTGCGGCATGTCCGGAGGTGCGGCCATGGCCGGAGCTTTCAGATTGGCTGATGAACTGCAGGAGGGGATCATTGTGGTGATCATTCCGGACCGTGGCGACCGTTACCTGAGCACCAATCTGTTCAAATCAATGTGTGCCAACTGCCCGCCATAACCAATTAGCATCTTGACCCTTGTCCCTTACCCCTGTTATTTTATCGAACTTTTCACTTTTATCCCGCACGGAGGTAGCACCGTGACCTTTCAAGACCTGATCCTCTCGCTGCAAGGCTACTGGGCCAAGCAGGGCTGTGTGATTCAGCAGCCGTACGATACTGAAAAAGGGGCCGGCACCTTTAATCCGGCCACCTTTCTGCGTGTTCTGGGGCCGGAGCCCTGGAACGTGGCCTATGTGGAGCCCTCCCGTCGCCCTACGGACGGCCGCTATGGCGAGAACCCCAACCGCCTGCAGCATTACTACCAGTTTCAGGTGATCATGAAGCCGTCCCCCAGCAATATCCTGGATCTGTACTTGGATTCTCTGCGGGCCTTCGGCATCAATCCCAACCAGCACGATATCCGCTTTGTTGAGGATGACTGGGAATCCCCCACCCTGGGTGCCTGGGGGCTAGGGTGGGAGGTTTGGCTGGATGGCATGGAGATTACCCAGTTCACCTACTTCCAGCAGGCGGGCGGCATAGACCTCAAGCCGGTATCGGCCGAGATCACCTACGGCTGTGAGCGGATCGCCATGTACCTGCAGGGGGTAGACAACGTCTACGATCTGGAGTGGGTCAAAGGGGTCAAGTACGGCGATATCCACCACCAGACCGAGGTGGAGTTCTCAACCTACAACTTTGAAGAAGCCGATGTGGCGCTGCTGCTGGAGCTGTTCGGCAAGTATGAGAAGGAATGTATCCGGCTGGCGGAGAAGGATCTGGTCTTCCCGGCCTATGACTTTGTGATGAAATGCTCCCACACCTTTAACCTGTTGGATGCCCGTGGCGCCATCTCGGTCACCGAGCGTGCCTCCTACATCGGCAGGGTGCGTAATGTGGCTCGGCTCTGCGCCGAGGGGTATGTCCGTCAGCGTGAACGGCTGGGCTATCCGATGCTGAAGGGGGGGAACTAGTCATGGCAAAGCAATTGCTGCTTGAGATTGGTGCCGAGGAGATACCGGCCGGATTTGTTCCCAAGGCACTGGCCTCACTGGAGGAGATGATCCGCAAGGAGTTTACGGCAGCCCGCCTTGAGGTTGCATCGATCAAGACCCTGGGCACCCCGCGTCGCCTGACGCTGGTGGTGGAAGGGCTGCCGTCCGTACAGCCCGATGCCGAGATCACCGCCATGGGGCCATCCAAAAAGGCGGCCTTTGATGCTGAAGGCAAGCCGACCAAGGCTGCCGAAGGCTTTGCACGTGGTCAGGGGGTAGCGGTCGATCAGTTGCAGGTAATCGAGACCGAAAAAGGTGAGTATCTGGCGGTCACCAAGCAGGAGATTGGCCGTCCAACCCACGAGCTGCTGGCAGAGATCCTACCCCGCCTGGTCGCAAATATTCCGTTCAAGAAGTCAATGCGCTGGGCTGACCTGGATATCCGTTTTGCCCGTCCGATCCACTGGATGGTGGCGCTGTTTGACGGCGTGGTGGTGCCGTTCAGTTTCGGTCCGATTCAGAGCGGTAACGTCTCCCGAGGCCACCGTTTTATGGCCAACACCACCTTCCCGGTACGGGATTTTACCCACTACCTGGAGGAGTGCGAGCGTCATTTTGTGATCGTGGATCAGGAGCGGCGCAAGGATATCATCCGCAAGGAGACCCACCGGATCGCCAAGACCACCGGCGGCCACCTGCTGCCGGATGAGGCGTTGCTGGATGAGGTCACCTATCTGGTAGAGTACCCCAGCGCCATTATGGGAACGATTCCGGCCGAGTTTCTGGTGGTGCCCAAGGAGGTGCTGATCACCTCCATGCGCTCCCACCAGCGGTACTTCTCGGTGGTGGATGAGGCAGGCAAGCTGTTGCCGTACTTTATTACCATCCCCAACACCCTGGCAGAAGACCCGACAGTGGTGGTCAAGGGGAACGAGCGGGTGCTGCGGGCCCGTCTGTCCGATGCCCGTTTCTTCTTTGACGAAGACCGCAAGGTCAGGCTCGAGAGCAGGGTTGAGTCGCTCAAGAACGTGGTCTACCAGCAGAAGCTGGGTACCTCCTATGAAAAGATGGAGCGGTTCCGTGCCCTGGCCGAGTATCTGGCCGAGCAGCTCAATCCGGCGGTCAAACAGCAGGCCTCCCGCGCTGCCTACCTCTGCAAGGCTGACCTGATCTCCGGCATGGTCGGTGAATTTCCTGAGGTGCAGGGGATCATGGGGCGTGAGTATGCCCTGCATGATGGCGAGGATGCCGCCGTGGCCAACGCCATTGCCGAGCACTACCTGCCGACCCAGGCCGGCGGTGAGCTGCCCCCCTCCGACATCGGCGCCTTTGTCTCGCTGGCCGACAAGCTGGACACCCTCTGCGGCTGCTTCGGCGTTGGCCTGATTCCAACCGGCGCGGCAGATCCCTACGCCCTGCGTCGTGCCACCATCGGCATGATCAGTATCATCATGGACAAGGGCTATCGGCTCTCACTGTCTGATCTGCTGGATCGTGCCCTGCAGCAACTTGCTCCCAAGCTGACCCGTCCGCAGGAAGAGGTCAAGCGTGACCTGCAGGAGTTCTTCCGTGGCCGTCTGGTCAACCTGCTGGGTAACGCCTATCCGGCGGATGTGGTTGATGCGGCGGCCTCAGCCGGTTTTGATGATCCGGCAGACTGTGCCCAACGGGTACGGGCGCTGGATACCTTCCGTCAGCGGGATGACTTCCAGCCGCTGACCGTAGCCTTCAAGCGGGTCTGCAATATAGTCAAGGACGGTGTTGATACACCGGTTGATCCGGCCCTGTTCAAGGATGAGGCCGAGCATACCCTCTACCGGGTGCTGCAGGAGACCAGTGCAGCTGCTCAGGAAAAGATCGGACAGCGTCACTATCTTGAGGCTCTTGCCTGCATCGCGGCGCTCAAACCGGCGGTAGATGCATTCTTTGATAGCGTCATGGTCATGGCTGAGGATCAGGCGGTCAGGAACAACCGGTTGGCACTCTTGACCGCCATCAGCCGACTGTTCGGCAAGGTCGCTGATTTCGGCCGACTGACAGCTTAGGATTCTTACTCAACACAGAGGAGGATATCATGTCATTTACCATGCGGGTTCTTGCAGGCAACGCCTTCGTTATTGTCAGTACGGTTTTTGCGATATCCTTGATGACCCCCAGTAATCATTTGATGATCAATCTTGCCGTTGGTCTGGTTATGTTGATTGTCTCTTCTGTGGTGCTCTGGCTGCTCTGCAACCAGGCCTTCAAGCCGCTTGAAGGAATTGTAACTGCCATGGAAAGGGCGGCCGGCGGAGATCTTTCGGTCAGAGTTGCTACCTCGGGGAGCGGTGAGATCGGACGCCTTGCCACTGCCTTTAATGCCATGATGAACGACATGAATCAGGCAATGCGCAAGTTTTTCAGTGTTGCGGACCTTGTCCGGGAGTCGGTTGTGCTGGTTGGCAACACCACCGGAGCTATGGTTGAGACTGCTGAAGAAGTTGCCATGCAGTCCGGTACCATCGCAACTGCCAGTGAGGAGATGTCCGCCACCTCGGCTGATATTGCCCGTAACTGCCTGTACGCAGCAGAAAACTCCCAGAAGGCCACGGAACAGACCACCAGCGGTGCCCAGATTGTCCGTTCCAGCGCCCAGGTTATGGAAAATATTGCACAGCGGGTCATGCAGTCTTCAACCACTGTGGAAGGTCTGGGACAGCGTTCAGACCAGATCGGCGCCATTGTCGGTACCATTGAAGATATAGCCGACCAGACCAACCTGCTGGCCCTGAATGCTGCCATTGAGGCCGCCCGGGCCGGCGAAATGGGACGCGGGTTTGCCGTTGTGGCAGATGAAGTGCGCGCCCTTGCTGAACGGACAACCAAGGCTACCAAAGAGATCGCCGGTATGATCAAGTCGATCCAGTCGGAGACGCAATCCGCTGTCAGTTCAATGTACGAAGGGGTTGAGCAGGTCCGGAAAGGTACTGATGAAACCGCGCGCTCTGGTGAGGCGTTGGAAGATATCCTGAACAAGATCAATGAACTTTCGATGCAGATCAGCCAGATAGCAACCGCTGCAGAGGAACAGACCGCTACCACCAGCGAGATTACCAGCAATATCCAGATGATTACCGAGGTTGTCAGCCGTAACGTAGACAGTGCGCGCAGCACCACCGATGCCACCACCAAACTGGCCCAGCAGGTAGACGAGCTGCATCAGCTGGTGGGTCGCTTCAAATTGTCAAGTGCACTGACTTGGGACGATAGTTTTTCGACCGGCATCAAAACATTTGATGACCAGCATAAGGTCCTGTTCAAGATGGTTAATGACCTGCATGACGCCATGCAACAGAAACGGACCAAAGCTGCGATCGGCGATATTCTGCGTGGACTGGCCGATTACACCGTCAGCCACTTTGCTGAAGAAGAGGCGGCCTTTGCCAAGACCCGTTATCCTGATGAGACTAACCACAAGCTGCTGCACAAAAAGCTGGTTGATCAAGTTGTTGAACTGATAGGCAAATTTCAGGGCGGTGAGACGGTGCTGTCCCAGGATGTGATCAACTTCCTGCAAAAGTGGCTGATCGATCATATCAAGGGCCAGGACAAGAACTATGGTCCTCACCTCTCCAAGAACGGCATCAGATGATAGCTATTATTGATTATGGCATGGGTAACCTGCGCTCGGTGCAGAAAGGGTTCGAGAAGATCGGGGCAGAGGCGCTGGTTACGGCTAACCCGACCGACCTTCTGACTGCTGACCGGGTGGTGTTGCCCGGCGTAGGGGCATTTCGCGACTGCATCCGCAATCTTGAGCAAGGCGGTTTTGTTGAGCCGATCCTGAAGGTGATTGCGGCAGGTAAGCCGTTTCTGGGGATTTGTCTTGGCCTGCAGCTCCTGTTCTCCGAGAGTGAAGAGTTTGGTCTGCATAAAGGGTTGGACATTATCCCAGGGCGGGTAACCCGTTTTCCGGAAGGGATGATTGAGGCAGGTGAAAGGTTGCCGGTGCCGCACATGGGCTGGAACCAGATCAGCATCAAAGGAGAGCAGCCACTGTTTCAGGGGATTGCCGATGCCGGCAACGTCTACTTTGTGCACTCCTACTTTGTAACACCGCAGGATCCGGCAGTCATTGCCGCTACCTGCAGCTACGGAATTGAGTTCTGTGCTGCCATCCGCAAGGACAATGTCATGGCAACCCAGTTCCACCCGGAAAAATCACAGACCATTGGCCTGCAGATGCTGAAGAATTTTGCTGAGATGAAGGGCTGAAATGATCGTCATACCTGCTATAGACCTGAAGAACGGCAACTGCGTTCGCCTGGAACAGGGCGAGATGCACCGTGATACTGTTTTCTCTGATAACCCTGCCGAGCAGGCCCTGAAGTGGCAGGAGGCCGGTGCCGAGCTGCTGCATCTGGTGGATCTGGACGGCGCCTTTGCCGGTGAGCCCCGCAACAAGGG
>CAZOTC010000034.1:0-16663 GCA_964582605.1 uncultured Geobacter sp.
ATCTAATTCCTTTTATTCATTGAGACGTTCCGCCATCTCACGCTTCTGCTTGCGTATCGCCCCTTCCTCTGCCCCTTTGGGAATTTCACGTTCTGGAAGCTTAGTGGGTACACTTGGCAGAGAAAACTTCTTGTCTTCTTTGGGCGCTTTTACTGGTGCCGGTACCGTTACATTCTGGAATGTCTCGGATGCGCTTACCCCGGCAGGAGATGTAGTTGCTGATACGACCGGTTTTACTGCTTTTTTACGGGGAGGAAAGGTTTTTTTCAGATTAACCTCTTTCGCGGCAAAGCTGGTAATCGAATCCCGGTTGAGCAGCACCACTACCTTTCCCTTTTCCCGCCAGACGTTGCGGGCCTTGATTGTCCCGCCGTCCTTCAGATACACAACAGCTGCCTGAGCAGAGCCCGCCCAGATAAAAACCACACATACGGCACTGATCAGCTTTTTCATAGACGACACCTCCCGGTGATCTTGTCGGTAATTTTGTCTTCATATACCGCGAGATTGCATCAGGAGCAAGCTTCAGATAGCTGAACAGCTTTTTTTGGTCGATTTTGTCTCAACGGTAGCCAAGCATGCCGTTCTGTGATACAAAGTTACCAGTTATTATCCGCTGTACCGGGTAAACCCGGCATAGCTTACCAACCATCATGCAGAGGGAGGAGAAACCGATGGAGAACGTTAATGCCAAAGATCGTAACGGCCACACCCAGCTGATCAGCGCCTCCAAACAAGGGCTCGTAGAAAACGTCAAGGACTTGCTCCACCGTGGTGCCGACATCACTGCCTCAAGCGACAAAGGCAAAACTGCCCTGCACTACGCTGCTGCCAATGGACACACTGAAATCGTTAAAATGCTGATTGAAAAAGGGGCGGAACTGGACGCACGTGACCGTGAAGGGCACACCCCGCTGATGCTGGCTGCTATCTATGGCTGCAACCTGACTGTACAGGCCCTGCTTGAAGGTGGGGCGGATCCCCGTGCAAAAACCAAATGCGGCAATACTGCCGTTATTTATGCAGAAAACAACAGCCATCCCGTTGCTGCAACCCTCTTAAAAAAAGCAGAACGGGCCAAGGCCGGTAACGCCTGACGGTCTCCTTCCCCGCCGGTCACTCCCGGCGGGGATATCCCTTCCCCTTGCCGGCATGCAATCGTTTTCCCGATCAACCAGCACCATACTTTGTTTTATGTAACTTTTTCACCTGAAGGAGCCTGCAGATGTTCACCACCTCTGACTTCAAGAAGGGACTTGTCATCCAGTTGGACGGAGCCCCCTGCCTGCTGATCGATGTCAGCTTTCAATCGCCTTCAGCCCGTGGAGCCAATACCATGGTAAAGACCCGCTACCGCAATCTGCTGACCGGACAGGTGCTGGACCGCACTTTCCGCTCCGGCGACAAGGTTGATGAGGCTGACTATGAGCGCCACAAGGGACAGTTTCTCTATGCTGATGGTGCCCGAGGGGTGTTCATGGATCTGGAGACCTATGAGCAGTTTGAAATGGAGGAAGATGCCTTTGCGGCGATTTCGCCTTACCTTCTTGAAGGGACAGACGTAACCCTTGGTCTTTTTCAAGGGAGAATGGTCATGGCCGAGCCGCCAATGGTGGTTGAATTGCTGGTAACCGACACTGCTCCTATTATCAAACATGCCACAGCAACTGCCGAAACCAAGGACGCCATCCTCGAAACAGGGCTCAAGCTCAAGGTCCCCCCCTACCTTGAAAACGGAGTCAGAATCAAGGTTGATACCCGTGATGGCAGATTTGTCAGCCGCGCATGACTCCCCGAAAAGAACGAAAAACCTTGACACTTCTGCAATAAAGCCTGTAGAGTTGTATCCCTTGCGCGGGCCTATAGCTCAGTTGGCTAGAGCCACCGGCTCATAACCGGTTGGTCCCAGGTTCGAGTCCTGGTGGGCCCACCATATCAAACTCCCAACCGAGGTTCAGACCGGATGCGGTCAGACATTCATCGATCGATTGCAATCACAGCTCCCAAAGAGTGCATCTCACCAAGATGCACTCTTTTCATTTGTACGCCGTGACCTTTCCAAAACTGTCAGACATAGTTGGTATCATTAACAAAAAATACCCGTTTGCTCTGGCTGAAGAATGGGATAATGTCGGGCTTCAGCTGGGAGATCCGTCAACTGAGATCAAAAGGGTCATGGTTGCACTGGACCCGCTGCCTCAGGTTATATCTTCTGCACTCGCTCAACACTGCCAACTACTGGTAACCCACCACCCCCTGATTTTTTCACCATTACGCCAGATCACAACCGCAACCAGTACCGGGAAGAGTGTCCTGCAGGCAGCCAGAGGCGGTTTATCCCTGTTGGCAATGCACACTAACTACGATATTGCCCAGGATGGCCTGAACGACCTGCTTGCAAGCAGAATCAACCTTAACCGGACACGCCCGCTCAAGCTTATCTCCCGCACCGAACTGGCCAAACTTGTGGTCTTTGTCCCTTCAGAGCAGCTTTCAAGCTTGCGTACAGCTCTTCTGCCCCATGCCGAATCGATTGGTAACTACTGCAATTGTTCTTTTTCTGCCTCCGGTGAAGGCACCTTCTTCCCTCTTGAGGGGGCCCGGCCGTCAATCGGCACTGTTGGAAAGCAGGAAATCGTTTGTGAAGAGCGCCTTGAGATACTGGTAAGAAAGGATCAGTTACCCAGGGCAATACGCACCCTGCGTGCAGTCCATCCCTATGAAGAGCCTGCCTACGACTGCTACCCGCTCATGAATGAGTCCGCACCGCTTGGTCTGGGAAGAATAGGGACCCTGCCTGAGCCTGTTACCTTGTCGGAATGGGCAGTTACAGTAGCCTGCCAACTGGGTTGTGAATCGATACGCTATGTAGGTGACCCCTCACGCCAGGTCAGCACGATTGCCCTCTGCAGCGGCAGTGGAGCCTCATTGCTGCGCGACGCTGTCCGCTCCGGCGCCGATCTGCTTCTTACCGCCGATATAAAGTATCATGAGGCCCGAGAGGCTGAAGCACAGGGGCTGGCCCTGATGGATGCCGGACACTTTGGGACTGAAGCCATTATGGCAGAGGCGATTCGCGCTTTTCTTGACAAAGCGCTTACCCAGGCCGGATTTGCCGTAGAGCTGTTTTGCGCACCAAACGAATCTGATCCTTTCAAAACCATTATCAGGCATGACGGACAGAAGTAATTCACCCAAGGAGCCCGAAGTGAAAAAGAAACTTGACTTACTGGAAGAACTGCAAAACATTGACCGCGCCATTGACGAGAAAAAGACCGAACAGGCAGGACTGCGTGCCGAAATTCTTGAATTTGAGCGGACCTTGTCGGCAGTTCAAGCCACTTTTGCAGCTCATCAGGCCCAAATGGCAGAGCTCAGGCGAGAAAAAGCCGACCTGGATGCAGCTATGCATACTGAAGAAGAAAATATCAAACGTTCTGAAACCAACATGAAAGAGATCCGCACCAACAAGGAATATCAGGCTGTCGGGCGTGAAATTGCTGCAGCACGCAAGCAGGTAGCTGATCTTGAAGAGCAACAACTGCAGATAGATACCCGCTGCGATGAGCTGCAGTCAGCCATTACTGCCTGCCAGGCAGAACTGTCAACTCTTACTGATAGCACCAGCGAGGGCAGTCAGCAAAAGCAGGCTGCAATCGACACCATCCAGAGTGATATCAACACAGCAACAACCAAGCGCGAGACGATCGTCAAAGAGCTTTCCAGCAGCCTGGTCCGGCGCTACAACCAGTTACGAGAGCAGCGTCAGGGGCAGGCGCTGGCCATTGCAAAAGAAGGTTCTTGTATGGGTTGCAACATGCAGCTCCCTCCGCAACTTTACAACATGCTGTTCAAGGGAGATGAAATGCATTTTTGCCCACACTGCCAGCGAATTCTGATGCTTAAGCAGGAACAGCCGGCCGCGTAACACCATCCGTATGCAGCAGGTACAGCCCAGACAACGTCTGTACTTGACATGAATTGGCTGGAGCAGGCCAGACGATCGCCGCCGTGACAGGGGGAGGAAAGTCCGGGCTCCACAGGGCAGGGCGCTGGGTAATCACCAGCGGGGGCAACCCCAGGGAAAGTGCCACAGAGAGAAGTCCGCCCGTTCCGACGGGTAAGGGTGAAAGGGTGAGGTAAGAGCTCACCGGATTCGATGGTGACATCGAATGCCAGGTAAACCCCGCCAGGAGCAAGGCCGAATAGGGAGGCGTCAAGGGTGGCCCGCCCGTGCCTCCGGGTTGGCTGCTTGAGGTCATCGGTAACGATGATCCTAGAGGAATGATCGTCACCTTTCAGCGGGTAACCGCTGTCAGGAACAGAACCCGGCTTACGGCCCGCTCCAGCCAATACGGTTTCAAAAAATTTCCATAAGGAACGCTGACTGATGATACTTGAATTTGACCTTGTGCTGGTCCATGTAGACAACAAACCAGGCTTTTATGCCCGGGTTGAGGAAATCAGCCCGGATGTCAAGGCCGGCTGGTGGCAGGTAAAACTTCTGGTGCTGACCTTCCCCCTGCAGGTTTTCACCTGGATCCTTGATGAAGACCAGCTTGACGAAGCCGACTTTACCATGGGCGGCACCCCGCTTCGTCTCGAAAAACTGGTATCGCCCCTGGACAAAGCGCAGAATCAACAGGAAGAAAACGCTAAGCCGGCTGCAACCCCCCTCCCTGCCGATGCAGGTCAGAAAGTAGTTTCTCTCGCAGATCGCCGAAAAAAATAATCCCCTCCCCTGTGTTTTTTCACAACGCCCTTAACTGGGCGTTTTTTTTGCCCAAGCAACAAGAAAAACAGAAAAGTTTTATTTCTTGACAGCTCATTGACTACTGGTATAGTTTGCCGCAAAGTGGTAAAAAGTGGAAATAAGTGGCAACAGCAACCAGAAAGGGCGCCAATGTTTGGTGGTGAAAGCCTGACAACCATCGATGCAAAAGGGCGTACCAGCATTCCGGCAAAATTCCGGGAATTGCTGGTAAGTTGTTTTGAAGACGAGCGCTTTGTTCTTACCAAATCATCCCCGGTAGATTTTGATGACGGCAGTTTTGGTCGCGGTCTGTCGGTGTATCCGCTCCGCGAGTGGACTGAACTTGAAAAAAGGATACAGACCAATGAAAGCGGATTGGCACTGGCTCAGCTCAACAGCCTGAAGCGATTGGTCTTGGCGCCAGGCCAGGAGCTGACTGCCGACAAGCTGGGGAGAGTCCTGATCCCGCCGTCTCTGAGGCTTTATGCCGGTCTGGAGCGAGACCTGTATATTGTCGGCATGGGCAAGCGTTTCGACATCTGGTCGGCAGAGACCTATGCCCGCGTTAACGCACAGGATGAGCGTAACTTCCCTCAGGATTCCGCTGCCCTGGCAGCACTCGGTATATAGATGCAGGAGTTTCACCACCTCCCGGTCCTGGCTGCAGAAGTTATGGAACTGCTGAGCCCCCGAGCCGGCGGCGTCTATCTGGACGGCACTCTGGGAGGAGGCGGTCATAGTGAACTGATCCTTGAAAAAATCGGGGCTGACGGACTGCTCATTGGCATTGACCGAGACCGGTCAGCGCTGCAGTCGGCAATGGTACGGCTCAGCCGGTTTGGCAGCTGTTTCAGTCCTGTTCAGGGTAGTTTTGGAGAGCTGGACAAGATACTGGCTGAGATGGGTGTTGCAAGGATTGACGGCCTGCTGCTTGACCTGGGGGTTTCATCACATCAGCTTGACACCGGTGAACGCGGCTTCAGCTTCAGAAGTAACGGCCCCTTAGACATGCGGATGGACTGCAGCAGCGGCATTACCGCCGCCGACCTGCTCCAGGAAAGTTCAGAGCAGGAGCTTGAAAAGATTATCAAGGAATTTGGTGAGGAGCGCTGGGCAAAAAAGATTGCCGCCAGGATAGTACGGAACCGACAGGAAACACCGATCAACACGACACTCGAGCTGGCTGACCTTGTAGCCTCAACCATTCCTCGCAGGTTTCATGAGGACCGGATTCACCCGGCAACCCGCACCTTTCAGGCCCTGCGGATTGCGGTTAATCAGGAGCTCGATCAAGTACAGAAAGGGATTACAGCTGGCATTTCACTGCTGAAGCCGGGAGGGCGCATAGCGGTAATCTCGTTTCACTCACTGGAGGACAGGATCGTCAAGCATCTGTTTCGAGAGGCAGCAACCGGCTGTATATGTCCTCCCCGAATGCCTCGCTGCATCTGTAACAACAAGCCGGCACTGAAGGTACTGACCGGACGTCCGGTGACAGCCGGAGCGGACGAGCTCATGACCAATCCCCGCGCCCGCAGCGCCAAGCTGCGTGTTGCAGAAAAACTGGGCTAGCGCAACAGGAGGACGCTCATGGGTATGGTAAAAACTGATAATTCCAAATTGGTCTTCCCCGGACATCTGGGGGCCGATCTTGCCCCGCATCGGCTGGATGTTGTCAAGTTTCTGATGATCTGTATGCTGTTGTTGACCGTGGTGTCCGTTTTTCATGTCTGGTCACGTTTTCACCTGATTGAGCTGAATCTTCAGCTGGGCGAAGCAGGCAAGCAGATGAAAGAGCTGGAACAGGAGCAAAAACGACTCAAACTTGAGGCAGAATCACTCAAGACACCGGCACGGATTGAGGCGATCGCCAAACGTGATCTGGGCATGATCGTTCCCCAGGACCAGCAGATCATTCTCGTTAAATAACGCACACCAGATTTATGCAACGAGGCAAAGGCATGCATAACGACAGGGAAAAATGGGCTCGAGTCCGGATCATTATGGTCTCAGGCCTGTTTGCCTGTTGTTTTCTTGCGGTTGCCGCCCGCAGCTTTCATCTGCAAGTGCTGCAGCATGACCAGCTTGTCAAATTGGCAGAACGTCAACACAACCGAACGATTCAGATAACACCGGCCCGTGGCGGCATTTTTGATCGTACCGGCGCCCCTCTTGCTGTTTCGCTTGAAATGGACTCGCTCTACGCAGAGCCGAAACGGATCGCTGACCCGGCCGGAACAGCAGCAATGCTCGCTCCGATAATCCAGGCGCCAAAGCAGGAGCTGGAAAAGAAGCTGTCTTCTGAACGGAATTTCACCTGGCTGGCTCGTCAGCTGACACCGGAAGTCTCTAACAAAATCAGACAGCTGAAGCTGGCTGGTGTAGGCTTTGTCAAAGAGAACAAACGGTTCTACCCCAATTTTGAAATGGCATCCCATGTTCTGGGTTTTACCGGCATGGACCCCAAGGGACTGGAAGGGATCGAGCGTCGTTATGACGCAACCATCCTGGGCAGTACCGGCTACCTGATGACAGAGCGGGATGCACTGGGGCGCGACATATCCGTACGCAACGCCGTTGTGCGCGACGCAACCCCGGGCAAGAATCTGTATCTGACGCTGGACAAGAATATCCAGTATTTTGCAGAGAAAGAGCTGGCAAAAGCGGTTCTGGACAGCCGGGCAAAAAGCGGCATGGCGCTGGTGGCAGATCCGGCAACCGGCAAGATCCTTGCGATGGCCAATTACCCGACCTTTAACCCGAATTCATTCAGGCAGTATCCTACCGTACAACTGCGTAACCGCTGCGTCGCTGACAGCTTTGAGCCCGGCTCCACCTTCAAGGTATTTCTCCTGTCAGCTGCGCTGGAAGAAAAACTGGTTCAACCACAGGATGGGATCAACTGCGAAAATGGCCGATATTCGTTTAGTGGACGGATCATTCGCGATGATCATCCCCATGCCAGGGTATCTGTTGCCGAGGTACTCAAATACTCCAGCAACATCGGATCAGCAAAGATCGGGCTGAAACTGGGGGACGATCGGCTTTACCGCTATCTCAAGGCCTTCGGCTTTGGCGAGAAAAGCGAGATTGATCTGCCGGGCGAAGCATCAGGCAGCCTGAGGCCTGTAAGCCGCTGGTACGGTACCGACATTGCAACCATTTCTTTTGGCCAGGGCGTCTCTGCAACGGCCCTGCAACTGGTTGCCGCCACCTCCGCAGTGGCAAACGGCGGAATGCTGATGAAACCATATCTGGTGGAACGGGTGACTGACAGCAACGGTCAGGAATTGCAACAGATTGCTCCCCAGCCGGTGCGTCGGGTGATCTCGGCACAGACGGCAGCAACCATCGCACGAATGATGGAAGGAGTGACCCAGAAGGGTGGAACCGGCACCAACGCTGCCATCGAAGGATTCAGGGTGGCAGGAAAAACCGGTACAGCACAAAAGGTCGACCCGGTCAGTAAAGGTTACTCAGCCACAAAACGGACCGCCTCGTTTATCGGCTTTGTTCCGGCTGACAAGCCGCTGTTAACCATCCTGGTGGTGATCGACGAACCGTCCACCAGCCCTTATGGTGGCGTAGTGGCAGCCCCGGCCTTTCGCGAGATTGCCTATAACACACTCTGTTATCTGAAGGCGTCTACAGCTGGAAACATCTGCGAGCTGCCGACACCGAAGCAGTATGCAGAGCAGACGGAACAGCCGAAGGCAGCACAGGACACCACCATAGCTGCAGCTGAAGGCGGGAGTATTGATGCAGCCGGATCCGGCACCGCCATGCCTGACTTCAGCGGCATGAGTATGCGACGTGTTCTGCAGGTAATGGAGAAACGCCAGCTGAATCTGCAGGTCAGAGGCAGCGGACGTGTCATAGAGCAGCATCCCAAACCCGGACAGGTGATTCGCGGCACAGACGAAATCTGGGTCCGTCTGTCTCCGTCGGCGTAAGGAAGACGTATGAAACTTGAGCACCTCACAAACGATATTCCTCTGCTGATGAGCAGCGGTGATCTGCAAACCGAGATAACTGCGCTTACCTGTGATTCGCGCCGTGTTACGCCGGGGACACTTTTTTTTGCACTGCCCGGTGTAACTGCAGACGGCCATCGTTATATTCCGCAGGCAGTTGCCGCCGGTGCTGCTGCAGTTGTGCTTGAAGACCCAGCCGGCATCCCGAGCAGCATCCCGTCAATATTGGTTGCGAGCGGACGCCAGGCAATGGCTCTGATGTCAGCCAGTTTTTACGGGCATCCTACCCGTAGCCTTCCACTGGTCGGGATTACCGGCACCAACGGCAAGACCACCACCAGTTATCTGGTTGAGGGTATTCTCAATGCAGCACATTCTCCTGCTGCCGTGCTTGGCACTATCAGCTACCGCTTCGGCAGCACCTGCCTTGAGGCAAACCACACAACACCTGAGTCAACCGAACTGCAGGCCATTTTTCGCCAACTTGCCGATGCCGGTGCCAAGTCCTTTGTCATGGAGGTGTCCTCGCACAGTCTGGAACAGCACCGGGTTGACGGCTGCGACTTCAATGTTGGCGTTTTCACCAACCTGACCCGGGATCACCTTGATTATCACGGCAGTATGGAGGCTTATCGTGCCGCCAAACAGCGCCTGTTCAGCAAGCTGCTGCAGCCTGACGACACAGGAGCTCTCAAGCGGGCCGTGATCAATGTTGATGATCCGTCTGCACCCGATTTCATCGCAGCTGCAACCTGTCCGGTGATCAGATACGGACTTTCCGATGAAGCCGAGGTTACAGCATGGAATCCGGTCTCAACGGTTAACGGCATCAGCGCCCTGCTGGTCACTCCCCAGGGTAGTCTGCCGTTCCACTCACAGCTTGTAGGCAGCTACAACCTCTCTAATATCCTTGCTGCAGCTGCAACCGGTGTGGCGCTGGGAATTTCGCCGGAAGTGATTGTGAAAGGTATTGAACAGCAGAAAAAGGTGCCGGGACGCCTCGAACGGGTAGACAACGAGGCCGGGGTGACCTGTCTGGTCGACTATGCCCATACCGGCGATGCGCTGGAGAATGTACTGGGTACACTGAAAAAGCTGGCCATTGGAAGAATCATAACCGTTTTTGGCTGCGGCGGTGATCGTGATAACGGCAAGCGCCCGATCATGGGCAGGATCGCTGCAGAATATTCCGACCTGGCGATCATTACCTCAGACAATCCCCGCACAGAAGAACCGCAAGGTATTCTGAACCAGATCAGGGCAGGGATCACACCGGGTTGCCTGCATGAATATACCATTGCAGAGCTTGACTCCGGATTTTCCGCAAAAGGGTTCGTTGTTGTTGAAAACCGTCGGCAGGCAATCCGGCTGGGGGTACAGCTGGCACAAGCAGGAGACATACTGCTTCTGGCAGGCAAGGGACACGAGGATTACCAGATCATAGGCACCACCAAACATCACTTTGATGACAGGGAAGAGGCTGCTTCAGCCTTCAGGGAACGGAGCTGACATGTTTACCACAGCAGAACTGGCAAGCATCACCGGCGGAAGACTGATCGGAACCGACACAGGTTCCGTCAGCGGCGTCTCCACCGATTCGCGCAGCATCCTTCCCGGTGAACTGTTCATTCCACTCAGAGGGGAGCATTTCGATGGTCATGATTACCTGTCAACCCTTCCGGGCCGTCGAGTCATCACCAGCCTCTGCGCCGAAGCCTGGCTTGCGCAGCATTCTCCGCCGGCTGCAGTAAGCTGCATTGCCGTAGCTGATACCCTGCAGGCCCTGGGCGACCTTGCAGCGGCCTGGCGCAAACGCTTTGCCCTGACCATGATCGGCGTCACCGGCAGTAACGGCAAGACCACCACCAAGGAGATGCTGGCGGCAATCCTCTCCAAGGTCGATGCAGGCCTCAAAACCAGCGGAAATCTGAATAATCTGATAGGGTTGCCGAAGATGCTGTTTCAGCTGAAACCGGAGCACTGCTGGGCAGTGCTGGAAATGGGCATGAGTGAACCGGGTGAGATTGATCGTCTGGCTGCATTGGCTCAACCTTCCATCGGCATTGTACTGAATGCCTTTCCTGCGCACCTGCAAAGCATGGGTACTGTTGAGGCAGTAGCACAGGCAAAGGGAGAATTGCTGCATCGCATCAGTGACGGCGGACTGGCCGTGGTCAATGCCGATGACCCCCGCATCGCTTCTCTGCCTCAAAATCCTTCAGCCCGCAGAGTCAGCTTCGGTATCCGCAGAGGAGAAATCCGGGCTGAAGAGATCCAGACCATTGGAACAGAAGGGCAGCGCTTCATCTTGGCAACTCCCAAAGGCAGTATTCCTGTCCAGTTGAAGGCATTAGGGCAGCACAACATCTACAATGCCCTGGCAGCCTGTGCAGCGCTGTTGGAGATAGTCGGCCTTGAGCTGCTTGCAGAAGGACTTGAGTCATTCGCTCCCTATACCGGCCGCTTCTGCCTGGAGCCGCTTTCAGGCAACCGGATTCTGATTGATGACTGTTACAATGCAAACCCGGCCTCCTGCGCTGCAGCCCTGCAGACCTTGCAGGAAATCAGAGGAGAGCGCAGGGCACTGGTCGTGCTGGGAGACATGCTTGAACTGGGTCATGACGAACAGGAACTGCATCGTCAGCTCGGCAGACAGGCGGCTCAGGTAGCTGACAGGCTCTACCTGATGGGGCATTTGACGGCAGAGACTGCAGTCGGTGCAGAGTCCGCAGGACTTGCACCGGAACGTATCGTCCGCAGCTCAAACCATGCAGAAATCGCTGCTGATCTGATCAGACTGCGTGAACCTGGAGATCTGATCCTGATCAAGGGTTCCCGGGGGATGCAGATGGAAAAAGTTGCTGCCGCATTGCGGGCCGCAGACCGTCAGGAGGGATGAATCGATGCTCTACCATATCTTTTACCCCCTGGCCTCGAATCTAAAAATACTCAATATATTCAAATATCTGACCTTTAGAACCATCTACGCCATGATCACGGCCCTGATTGTCTGTTTTGTACTGGGCCCCTGGATCATCCGCAAGCTTGAAGGTCTGCAGGCCCGGCAGGTAATCCGCACCGACGGTCCGGAGTCACACCTGGAAAAACAGGGTACCCCCACCATGGGAGGTCTGATCATCCTCTCCGCTATTATTCTGCCGACCCTGCTCTGGGCCGACCTGAGCAACAGTTATGTCTGGATTACCCTGCTGATTGTGGTTGGGTACGGCCTGATCGGTTTCATGGATGATTATCTCAAGGTGGTGAAAAAGAACACCAAAGGTCTCTCGGCACGCCAGAAGATGTTCTGGCAGGTGTTACTTGCCGGCAGCGTATCCCTCTTCCTGTATGTCACTCCCGGCTTCAACGAAATGCTGTATGTACCGTTCTTTAAAAACTTCCACCCCGATCTGGGGATTTTCTTTATACCGTTTGCCACGCTGGTGATTGTCGGGGCCAGTAACGCGGTCAACCTGACCGATGGTCTGGACGGTCTTGCCATCGGCCCGGTAGCGATCAATGCCGCCACCTACATGCTGTTTGCCTATATTGCCGGCCATGCGACCCTGTCTGCCTATCTGCAGATCCCCCGCGTGATTGGCGCCGGTGAGCTGGCGGTGATCTGCGGTGCAATGGTGGGGGCCGGACTGGGCTTTCTCTGGTTCAACTCCTATCCGGCCGAGGTATTCATGGGTGATGTCGGCTCGCTCTCGCTGGGCGGCACACTGGGGATCATAGCCGTACTGACAAAGCAGGAAATATTGCTGGTGATTGTTGGCGGTATCTTTGTCATCGAAGCTCTCTCAGTGATTTTTCAGGTCGGTTCCTACAAGTATCGCGGCAAACGGATCTTTCGCATGGCACCGATCCACCACCACTTTGAGCTGAAAGGGGTGGCAGAACCCAAGATCATCGTCCGATTCTGGATCATCACCATCATTCTGGCGCTGGTGGCCATCTCAACCCTGAAGATGCGCTGATATGGAATTGACCAACCAACAGGTAACCGTCATGGGCCTCGCCAAAACCGGCGTGGCCTCTTGCCGTTTTCTGGCGCGCAAAGGTGCGAGGGTCACGGCAACCGATCTGCGCGATGAAACAACTTTGGCCGAGGTGCTGGAAGAACTGTCCGGACAAGGTATCCGGTTTGTGCTGGGACACCATGACGAATCTGATTTTACTGACGCAGATCTCATCGTTGTTTCACCGGGAGTTCCCCAGGAACATCCGTTGCTGGTCAAGGCGGTGCATACCGGTGTACCGGTAGTCAGCGAGATCGAACTGGCCGCACGCTTCATAACGGCACCGCTGGTGGCTATTACCGGCACCAACGGCAAGACCACCACCACCACCCTGGTGGGCGAACTGTTCAAAGCCAATGGCTGTGCAACCTATGTAGGCGGCAATATCGGTGATCCGTTGATTGACCTGCCGGACTCCGGCAAGCAGGTTCAGCGGGTAGTGGCAGAGATCAGCTCATTCCAGCTGGAGTGGATCAGTACCTTTAAGCCGAAGGTAGCGGCGTTGCTGAATATCACTGAAGACCATCTGGACCGCTATGAAAGCTACCAGGCCTATATTGATGCCAAGCTGCGGGTCTTTGAGAATCAGACAGCAGATGATTTTGCCGTGGTCAACCGTGATGACGAGTTGGTCTGGCAGCACGCCTCGGCATTGAAGGCACAGCTGTTTCCCTTCAGCCGCAGGCAGGAGCTTGCAGAGGGGATCTTCTGTCGTGGAACGACACTGGTATACCGCCACAATGGTGAAGAGCTTTGCTTCCCCACTGCTGCGTTCAGGTTGCAGGGGGTACACAACCTGGAAAACATCATGGCTGCCCTGGCCTGCAGCCTGCTGCTGGGCTGTCAAAGAGCTGCAAGCCTGGAACTCCTCAACAGCTTTGAGGCGCTGCACCACCGGATGGAGTTCGTTCGTGAAGTTGCCGGCGTACGTTATTTTGAAGACAGCAAGGCCACCAACGTCGGCAGCGTAGCCAAGGCGCTGGAGAGTTTTGACAACATCACGCTGATTGCCGGCGGCAAAGACAAGGGCGGTTCCTACGCACCGTTGGCTGACCTGATCAAACAACGGGTCAGACATCTGGTGCTGATCGGCGAGGCTGCCGAACGGATGGAGCAGGAGTTGGGATCACTAACGGATACGCATACTGCCGGTACGCTTGAAGAGGCGGTTCAGCTCAGTGCCGGTCTGACTGCAGCAGGCGGCGTAGTGCTGTTGTCCCCGGCCTGCTCCAGTTTTGACATGTTCAAGGACTATGAAGAGCGGGCGCAGCGATTTATTGCAGAAGTCGGGAGGCTCTAGTCCGTGGCGCGTGAAGGGACAAAGTTCAATCTGGCTGATTACGATCTTGTGCTGCTCTTGATGGTGGTTGCCCTGACCAGCTTCGGCATTGTCATGATCTACTCGGCATCCTCTGTCATGGCTGCCAAAAACTTCCATGACGGTGCCTATTTTCTTAAAAGACAGGCCATTTTTGCATTGGCCGGATTCACCATCGCAGCTGTCGTCATGCGGGTTGATTACCAGTTCTGGAGAAAAATGGCGGTGCCGTTGCTCCTGATCAGCCTGGTGCTGCTGGTGCTGGTGCTTATTCCCGGTATTGGCGGGAAGGTCAAGGGGGCATCGCGCTGGATTAGGCTGCCCGGCTTCAACTTTCAGCCTTCAGAGTTCACCAAGATCGCCCTGATCCTGTACCTTGCATATTCGATTGACAAAAAACAGGACCGCATCAGATCGCTTTCAGCCGGCTTTCTACCCTACATGGTAGTGTTGATCATCCTGCTGGGATTACTGTTGAAACAGCCCGACCTGGGAGCGGCCCTGACACTTGCTGCCGTTACAATACTGATGTTGTTTGCAGCAGGTACACGCCTGGTCTTCATACTTGGCAGCGCCATGGTTGCGTTGCCGTTTGTGGCATTCCTGGTCTACCACTCGGCCTACCGGCTGAAACGGATCAAGGCGTTCATGAATCCGGAGCAGGACCCGACCGGCATCGGCTGGCAGATAATCCAGTCCAAATATGCCTTTGGAGCGGGAGGGTTCTTTGGGCAGGGCCTGGGTGAAGGCAAGCAGAAGCTGTTTTACCTGCCTGAGGCCCACACAGACTTTATACTCTCGGTGGTAGGAGAAGAACTCGGGTATGTTGGTGTGTTGATCATCATCGGTATGTTTTTTATCCTGATCCAGAGGGCCATGCGGATCGCCATGGCAGCTCAGGACAGCTTCGGACGATTTCTTGCCTTGGGAATCGCCGTGTTGTTTGCGATTGAGGCATCAGTGAATATGGGGGTGGTCACCGGCCTGCTGCCCACCAAGGGACTGGCCCTGCCGTTTCTCAGCTATGGAGGCAGCTCATTGCTGATCAGTCTTTTTGCTGTCGGCATTCTGCTGAATATTTCGGCAGGCCTGAAACTGGCTCCATTGACCGGAAAGGAGTCACCATGAGGCTGATCGTGGCCGGCGGTGGTACCGGTGGACACCTGTTTCCGGGAATAGCGGTTGCAGAGGAATTCCTTGCGCGGGATCCTGCCAATGAGGTGCTGTTTGTCGGTTCAGAACGGGGGATTGAGGCACGTGCAATTCCGCGTCTTGGATACCGGCTGGAGCTGATCTCGGCAGCAGGCATCCGCGGCAAGGGCAGCCTCGCCAAACTGCGCGGCGCTGCCATGATGGTTTACGGTTACGCCCAGTCCCGCAAGATCCTGAAGAGATTTCAACCTGACCTGGTACTGGGAGTTGGCGGCTATGCCTCACTCCCCATGGTACTTGCAGCAAACGGCATGCATATCCCCCGCTATATTCATGAACAGAATGCGCTGCCCGGCATGTCGAACAAAGTCCTGTCACGGGTTGCCAACAAGGTCTTTATCTCACTTGACGAATCGGCCAAGTTTTTTCCCAGCGACAGGACACTCCTTACCGGTAATCCGCTGCGTAAACAGATATTGGAAAGCCTGGTGGCCGGGGGCAGGGAACCAGGGACCAGCGATCAGGATGAAAAGTTCCAGCTGTTCATCTTCGGCGGCAGCCAAGGGGCACGGGCGCTGAATAATGCTCTGCCACAGGCCGTCGGACAATTGGGCGATTCCGAACGAAGCCTGCTGAGGATTGTACACCAGACCGGAGAGGCTGACCTGCAACTGGTGCAGGCTGCCTATCAAGCTATCGGTTTTGCTGCTGATGTACGCCCGTTTATTGACGATATGGCCACGGAATACCGGCGGGCGGATCTGATCATCTGCCGTGCCGGTGCCACCACCATAGCCGAGGTTACAGCGCTGGGCAAGGCCTGCCTGTTCGTGCCGTTCCCCCACGCAACTGACGACCATCAGCGGAAAAATGCCGAGGCGTTACTGAAAAAGGGGGCCTGCGAGATGCTGCTGGAGCAGGAGATCGGAAATGGCAGATTGGCTGCTGAAATCAGCCGTCTGATACAGAACCGTGAGGAGTTGGAACAGATCGGCGTTCGGGCCGGTGAACTGGCACGGACTGATGCGGCCAAGGTCATTGTAGACCAGATGCTGGAAGGGGTACAGCCATGTACGGAAATATAGAAAAAATCCATTTCGTGGGCATCGGCGGTATCGGCATGAGCGGGATAGCCGAAGTGCTTCTGAACCTTGGCTACAAAGTTTCCGGTTCGGACCTGCGGGAGAGCGACACCACCGAACGGCTACGCAGTCTTGGTGGCGAAATCTGCATCGGCCATGACGCAGAGAACCTGACCAACGTGGATGTGGTGGTAACTTCAACGGCGGTACAAAGCGATAACCCGGAGGTGATCGAGGCCAAGCGCCGCATGGTACCGGTGATTCCCAGGGCCGAGATGCTGGCGGAGCTGATGAGGATGAAGTACGGCATTGCCATTGCCGGTACCCACGGCAAGACCACCACCACCTCAATGGTGGCAACC
>CAZOTC010000035.1:0-16427 GCA_964582605.1 uncultured Geobacter sp.
CGGTGCGCCGTTCTATGTACTGGGGCCGCTGGTGACCGACATCGCCCCCGGCTACGACCATATCACCTGCGCCATTGGCGGTGCCATTGCCGGTGCAGCCGGTGCTGACTTCCTCTGCTACGTCACCCCATCCGAACACCTGGCCCTGCCGGAGATCGAGGATGTCCGCCAAGGCGTAATCGCCTCCCGGATTGCCGCCCATGCCGCCGACATCTGCAAAGGGCTGCCCGGTGCCATTGAAAAAGACAATGCCATGGCCCGCGCCCGCAAGAAGCTGGACTGGGAAGGCCAGTTTGCTCTGGCCCTTGACCCGGATCGGGCACGGGAGTATCGTGCCAACTCTCCGGTCTCCGAGCATGGCGCCTGCACCATGTGCGGGGAGTTTTGTGCGTATAAGGTCATGGACGAAGCCATGAAGAGGTAGATGAGGAAACCTTAACACAGAGTGACAGAGGAGCAGAGACGCAGGGATAGAAACACGTAATGATTTTTTTCTGCTGTTCTCTGCGCCTCTGCTGCTCTCTTATTTCTCTGCGTTAACGATTTGGACTCTGTTTTATGGTTTGGAGGGTCACCATGGGCGACATCACCCGTTTCGGTATCTCAATTGACAGTGACCTGCTGGACAGTTTTGATCGTCTGCTCACACACAAGGGGTACCAGAACCGTTCAGAGGCGATCCGTGACCTGATCCGGGCCGCCATTGTTGAAGACAAGACCGATGCCGGCCAGGAAGAGATGGTGGGAACCGTCACCATGGTCTACAACCACCATGTCCGCGATCTGGCCGACAAGCTGACCGAACATCAGCATCACCACCACCATCAGATCGTCTCGGCCCTGCATGTCCACCTTGATGCCCATAATTGTCTTGAGGTGTTGGTCCTGCGCGGAAGCAGCTCTGATATCAACAAGATCGCTGATGAGTTGCTTGGCGTCAAAGGTGTGAAACATGGCAAGCTGTTCCTTACCTCCGCAACCCCGGAACACCACTAACCTCTAACTGAAGATCGTATGTCCCTGCCGCCTGTATACACCATCGTGTTACTTTTTTCTTTTTCGTGCCAACAAACTGTGCTACATTTTTAAAAAACGTGCCACCGGCTACCGTTATGACCGACACCCCCAGAAGCCAACGTACCGGTTTATTCCGTCTGTTTCTGGTGTTCTCATGCCTGTTACATATTGCTGTTGGTATTACCATATTCCGTCTAGCCGAATTTGCGCATAAAACGCCGGCACCGACGCCGGTTATTATGATTGATATTCGATCAACAGCAGCACAAAAGGGTGTAAACACCGCTGATGTCAGCTCCGGCCAGGCGTTTTCGCCTGCAAAGTCAGTGAGCGCAGCGGTAACACCACCAAGTGCAGGACAACCGAAATACGCAACACCTACGCTACCTCAAACGCCACCTGCACCTGCCGGCCGGGTATCAACACAACCGGCGGTTCCTCCAGCTCCGGCAGTATCAGGTAACGTAAGTCGAACTGCTTCTGCAACGGGACAGCAGGCTGGTACTGCAACCAAGGCAGCACAGGAGTCCCCCAGTCCTTTACAACAGGGCAACAACGAGGCCAGCCATCCTCGCGAAGTTCGTTTCGGCGGGGTGCATGGTCCTTCTTTTAGCAAGCAAGTTCAGCCGACCTATCCCGGGTCGGCTCGACGACGCGGTAAGGAAGGAACCGTTTTGCTCCGCCTTTCCATAAGTGAAACCGGTCACCTGAACCATATTGAGCTTTTGGAAGATCCCGGCCACGGCTTTGCCGATGCCGCCATAGAGGCTGTTCGAAATTCCAGCTTCAGCCCGGCCCGTCACAACGGCAGGCCGGTTGCCGTGAAGGCAACCCTGCCGGTCAGGTTTGCCTTGCATTGATGTCATTTAAAGGAGGCTTGACCATACACCGAACCATCACAGCAGGTATCTTTTTCGGTCACCTGACTCTGGTAGGTACTGCGTTCGCTGCAGACACAAAACTGCCGGAAATTCTGGTAACGGAAGACCGCATTATTACTCCGACCCGTCAGATCGACGAGACGGTCTCCACCGGTAGTGAGGTCAGCACTAAAGGGATTGAGCTGCAAGGCAGCAAGGCTGAAACCAGTGTGTATGAGGCGATCAATCTGTTGCCGGGACTGAATCAGGAGAGTGCCGATGGACGCGGTCTGGGTACGGAACAGTCCGTACAGCGCAGCCGTGGCATCAGAGGGATGCTGGGAGCACTGACCGTTGAAGGGGTGCCCAATTACGGCGGCAACCCGATTGGTCCCCGTGATTATCTCTATGACCTGGAAAACATCAATACCATTGCCGTCTACAAGGGTGCTGTCCCTGCTGATATCGGTACCGGTGTGGGCTCCCGGGGTGGCGCTATTGAACTGCGACCGGACTGGCCCCACGAGAAATTTGGCGCACAATTTAGCCAGAGCGCAGGCACTGACAACTACTATCGCACCTTCCTGCGCCTGGATTCCGGCAAGCTACCAACGGTGGACACCCGGTTGTCCGGCTCCTACTCTTACACCCAGGCTGACAAATGGCGCGGCCCCGGTGAATTAGGCCCCCGCAACAACTTTAACCTGTCCCTGTCCCAGCCGATCACCAGCAAGACCGATGTCAAGCTCTGGTACAACTACAACTCGATCAAGCAGGATCTGTATCGTGCATTGAACTTTACCGAAACCCGAAATCTTGATGCCAACTACTCTAAGGATTACAACGCCAATCTGACTGGAACTGCTGCCACCGACATCAATTACTACAAGTATAACCATGGTGACTTCATCAACCGCGATTTTCTGTCACTGATCACCATAACCCCAAGCGACACACTGCGAGTCACCTTGAAACCGTACTATTCAACTGAAGATACTAAGGTATTCCAGGGTAATGCCGCCAACAACATGGTCCAGAAGCGGACCAGAGATATCGAACGGACCGGCCTGATCAGCGAAGGCAGCTACGGCATCAAGCTGCTTAAGGGCATCCTGGGCTATCACTTTGAAGCATCCACCATGGATATCTATATGCAGAACTACGCCCCGAGCACCGCCGGGCTTTCTTACCGGGGTTATGCAGCCTTTGCCGCTGCCGGGACATCGGAGATCAATAGTCCGTACATCAAACTGACCGGTGCTGCAGGCAAACTTGACTGGCAGGTGGGGCTAAAGTACTTCAACTATGCTGAGCCGGGCAGTGACGGCTATCGCAACAGCGGCACCGCCCCCAACTACCCGCTGGTGCGCGACAGCTGGCTGGATCGCTCAAGCCGCACCTACGACACCTGGCTGCCAACCGCAGGGCTCTCCTACACCATCAACGACAATCTACAGCTTTATAGCAGCTATGGTAAAAATTTTATCCGCCCTTACTCCTACCTGCCGCTGGTCAGTACCTATGTCAACGGCGCCAATTTCACCCGTTTCAAGGCAGCCGGTATTACTCTCAACAACCTGTTTGACGGTTACCGGATGGAGGAGTCGGACAACGTTGATCTTGGCTTGCGTTACCGGGGGGGAAGATTTGAAATTGCGCCCACGCTCTTTTTCGGCCTGCACCGTAATCTGCTGACCACGGTCTCAGACGCACGGGTCAGCGGCACGCCGATCAGCTATCAGCAGAATGTCGGCAAGGCTACCGGCTACGGGCTTGACCTGGAGATGACTGCCTTTGTGACCGATTACCTGACGGCATTCCTGAACCCCACCTGGACCAGCCTGACCTATGATGGCGACATCACCTATCAGGGCACCAGGTTGGCAAGCAACGGCAAACAGGTGGTAGATACCCCGGAATGGATGCTGAAGAGCGGTATTGTCCTGAAGCTGGGAGAATTTGAGATTACCCCCAAGGTGCGGGTGATCGGCGAACGCTACGGTGATGCGGAGCATAAGGAGAAGATTGATACTTACGCCGTGGCTGACCTCTCCATCAGCTACACCAAAAAGAAGGTCTTGAGCCTGGCACAACTCAGGCTGGCCCTTGATCTGAGCAACATCACCGATGAGCGCTATGTTGCGGTGATCAATTCTTCAGATGATACCCGCGCCGGTGCAACCAGCTATTACCAGGGAGCCCCCTTCTCTGCCATCGGCAGCGTCAGCGTACAGTTTTGATCGTTAAGGAGAAACGTAATGGATACAGCAGCATGGCAGCGTTGTGTTGATTTTCACGGTCACTCCTGTCCCGGACTGGCCATCGGCTTCAAGGCGGTTGCGGCACTGGAACAGCAGATGGGACCGGTCTGTGAAAACAATGAAGAGCTGGTCTGTGTGACGGAAAACGATGCCTGCGGCGTGGATGCGGTGCAGGTGCTGACCGGCTGCAGCCTGGGCAAGGGCAATCTGCTCTACCGTGAACGGGGCAAGATGGCCTTCAGTTTCTTTAATCGCACCACGGGACAGAATCTGCGCATGGTCTTCAAACTGCCGGTTTCCCGCAAGGATGTGGGGCGTGAGGAGCTGCAGCAGATGATTCTGGGTGCTGATCCGTCTGAGCTGTTTCAATTCAGCCAACCGAGCTTCAGTGTACCGGAAAAGGCACGCATCTTTGACAGCCTGACCTGTGAACAGTGCGGTGAAAACGCGGTTGAGCACCTGATCCGCTTGCATGAAGGCAAAAGGATCTGCCTGGACTGTTTTGAGAGGTACAGCAGGGGATGGTGAAACAACGCTTAGGCATAGCGGTAAGCCTGCTGTTGCTGATGCTCTGTAATGCTGTTCCGGTCTTTGCTGCAACCGGTCACAGCGTTGTTGATCAACTGGGCCGCCGGGTAGCGCTGCCGCAGAAGGTGCAACGGATCATCCCGCTGGGCGGGGCAACCCGTTTTGTGGTCTATCTGCAAGCCTTTGACCTGGTGGTGGGGGTGGAGGCGATGGAAAACCGCCAGCCCCCTTCAAGCGGCAGGCCGTACAACCTGGCAATCCGTAACCGTGCCGAGCGATTGCCGGTAATAGGCGAGGGCCGCCAGAAGCCGCTTAATGCCGAGGCGATCATGGCCCTGCGGCCTGACCTGCTGATCACTGCCGAGGCTGACCGCGCCCAGGCCGATCTCTTAAGCCGGATCACCGGCGTACCGGTGCTGGCACTTGATTACGGCGGTATGGGGGTGCTGAAACCGGAGCGGGTCAAGGAGACCCTGAGACTGCTGGGTAACGTGCTGCAACGGGAGCAGCGGGCCAACCGGCTGATTGCCGAACTGACCAGCCAGCAGCGGGAGCTTGAACGCCGTCTGGCCGGAGTCACGCCGGTACCGGTCTATGTCGGCGCCGTCAGCCAGCGGGGCAGCCACAGCATAACCTCCACCGATGCCGACTACTATCCCCTTGAGGTGAGCGGAGCCGCAAACCTGGCCAAGCAACTGAAAAAGACCGGCCATGCCTATATTGACAAGGAGCAGTTGCTGGTCTGGAATCCGCCAATGATTCTGGTTGATGCTGCCGGCGCAGAGCTGGTCAGGCGGGATCTTGCCCGCAACCGCGATTTTTTCAGCCGCCTTGCAGCGGTGCGCACCAACCAAGTCTATCAGGTTTTGCCCTACAACCACTATCACACCAATCTTGAGATCGCCCTGGCCAACAGTTGGTATGTTGCCAAGCTGCTGCACCCGAAGCGGTTAAGCGATATTGACCCCATCAAGAAAACCGATGAACTGTGCCGCTCTTTTGTCGGTATCACCTGCTATGAGCAGTTGCGCCGTGAATTCGGTGGCTTTGGCCCGTTGCCGTTGCACACCAGTACCGCCCATGTCCGCTGAAGCACCAACTGCCGAGAGTTTCAGGTATCGTCGCCGTATCCGCAGCCGGATGCTGGTATTACTTGCGTTGCTGCTGCTGCTGTTCCTAGTTGCCCTGTTTTCGCTGCAGATCGGCTCCTACCCGCTCAGTATCACCCAGATCTTCCAGGGTATCGGGAGATCTTCGGATGATCAGCTGATCAACCACCTACTCTGGAATATCCGTCTGCCACGAACCGCAGCAGCCCTGTTGGCAGGGGCAGGTCTGGCGCTTTCGGGCAACATTATGCAGATCCTGCTGAAAAACCCTCTGGCAGCCCCTTCCACCCTGGGAGTCTCTCAGGGGGCTGCCTTTGGTGCAGCCTGTGCCATTATTCTATTGGGCTCCGGCCAGACCTTCAGCACCGGCAATGAGGCGGTGCTGCTCACCAGCCGCAGCATCACCGCTGTCTGCGCCTTTGGCGGAGCCGCCTTCAGTATTGCCGTTATTCTGCTGATTGCATCTCTGCGGCAACTGACCAGTGAAGCGCTGATCCTGTCCGGCGTTGCCATGGCAGCCTTTTTCAGCGCCTGCACCATGCTGCTGCAGTATTTTGCCAGTGATCTGCAGGTGGCTGCTACCCTGTTCTGGACCTTTGGTGATCTGGGTAAGGCCGGTTGGCAGGAAAACGGCCTGATGGCTCTGCTGCTCTTGCTGACAGCCGGCTTTGTACTGTACAAAGGCTGGTGCTTCAACAGCCTGCAATGGGGGGAGGAGGTGGCCCGTACCCTGGGGGTCAACACCCCACGGCTGCGTCTGATCGGCCTGCTGCTGACCTGCCTGCTGACAGCGGTTTCCACCGCCTTTCTGGGGATCATCGCTTTTATCGGGCTGATGGCGCCCCACCTGATCCGTCCCTTGATCGGCTCTGATCAACGTTTCCTGTTGCCTGCCTCTGCACTGTGCGGGTCGCTGCTGCTGTTGCTGGCAGATATCCTCTCCCGTGTCATGCTGGCGCCGGTGGTAATCCCGGTGGGGATCATCACCTCCTTTGCCGGTGCGCCCCTGTTTCTCTTTCTGCTGCTGCGGAGGAGGGTGCAATGATCAGCATCAGACAGCTTGATTTTGCCTACGGCAACCGTCAGGTACTCCACCAAGTTGATTTTGATGTGGCCTCGGGTGAGCTGGTTTCAGTGCTGGGGATGAACGGCTCGGGCAAATCCACCCTGCTCAGGTGCATCAACGGCCTGCTGCAGCCCCCACGGGGTGAGGTGGAGATCAACGGACGCCCCACCGGCAGTCTCTCACGCCAGGAACTGGCCCGGACCATCGGCTACCTGCCCCAGAACAGTCAGCCGGTTGACTGCACGGTCTTTGAGGCGGTGTTGATCGGACGCAAACCCCACCTGGGCTGGCAGGTAAACGACACCGACCTGGCTGAGACCTCCCGTATCCTTTCCCTGACCGGATTAAGCGATTACGCCGACCGCTCCACACTGCAGCTCTCCGGCGGTGAACTCCAGCGGGTGGCCATTGCCCGCACTCTGGCCCAGCAACCGTCGGTGCTGCTGCTGGACGAACCGGTCAACCACCTGGATATCCGCAGTCAGATCGATGTCATGGACCTGATCCGCACCCTGACCCTGCAGTTGGGCATTGCCACCATTGCGGTCATGCATGACCTGAATATGGCGCTGCGTTTTTCAGACCGGTTTGTGTTGATGAGGGAAGGAAAGCTGTTGGCTGCAGGGGGACAGGAGGTGATGACTGCTGAAAATATCCGGGAAACCTATCATCTGCAGGTGCTTGTGCATACCGTGAACGGTCTGCCGCTGGTGATCCCCTGCCCGGAACGGGAACCGTCATCGCTTCACCACACCAGTTGAACGGAGGAGAAGATCAATCTTCTGCAAACCTTCAAAAGCCCCGCAAGCCAAACCGATATGCGGCGGTGCTATCTCGGGCTCTCTGACATTGATCCTGATCACGGTTGCCTGTTCATGATTCCAGCCGATCCGTTCAGAGGTTGCCCGGATAGTGGGAATAGCCGTACCGGCCCCCATCTCGATCACTACAATCCGCTTGTCTTCCTGTTCATCCATAAACCGCTGGAACCGTTTCTCCTGTTGGTGGGTGCGCTGCGGCAGCCAGGACCAGTCACCGAACATCAGAATATTGGGACGACTCACCGCCCTGCAGTTGGGACAGCGGGGTATCTGTTGAGCCCGCATGGTCGTTTCATCAACAGGAATCTGCTCGTTGTTGGGCCAGATGGCATCACCACAGGGGCTGCTGCATTGCAGCCGGTGGATTGAACCATGCACCTCCAGAATCCGGTCTTCATCGAATCCAGCCTTCTGAAACTGCCCATCAACGTTGGAAGTAACCACGAAGTACGGTGCGGCCTTCTGATCAATCCAACGCCGAAGAATCCGGAACCCTTCATGGGGTACGGTAGCCCGATACAGGTTGGTGCGGTGGCCGTAAAAGCCCCATCCAAAGGCTGGATCACGTTCAAAATGTTCCGGATTGGCACATTCAACAAAAGAGAGCCCAAGACGGGCGTAGGGAGGATAGGCCTGCCAGAACCCCTGATTACCGCGAAAATCCGGCAGGCCGGAATCAACCCCCATGCCGGCTCCGGCAGTAACCACAAAGGTGTCAGCAGCATGAACCAAGGCTGCCGCCCGTTCCAGAACAGCAGGATCAAACATGATTCTTACCTTTCACAAATGCCTCAAACTGCCTTGCGGTCAACGGCTTGCTGAATAAAAAACCCTGTATGGTGGTACAACCCCGCTCAACCAGATGCAGACGCTGCTCTTCAGTCTCAACCCCCTCGGCCACCATCTCCAGTTCCAGTTCCTGTGCCATGGCAATGATGGTATTGACCACCGTGGTATCGCTTGCGCTGTCATGCAAACGGCGCACAAAGGATTGATCCACCTTCAGTTCCTGCACCGGCAGACGGGAAAGGTAGGCAAGGGATGAATAACCGGTACCGAAATCATCCAGTGACAGACGTACCCCCAGCTTGCGCAGTTCCTGCAATTTCTTGAGCGCATGACCTGCATCAATCATCAACATGCTCTCGGTGAGTTCAAGACAGAGCAGCGCCGGATCGAGCCCGGATTCAGCCAGCACAAGACGGACCGTTTCGTCAAGGTCACCACGCTGGAACTGTACCGCGGAAATATTGACCGACAGTCGCACCGGCGGCAGACCGGCCTGTTGCCAGGCGAAAACCTGACGACAGGCTTCAGACAGCACCCAGGTCCCCACCGGGACAATCAGGCTGGTCTCTTCCAGAATCGGGATAAACTCCATCGGCGAGACCGGCGGCAGATCAGGCGGTGTCCAGCGCAGCAGCGCCTCGACACCAACGATGCGGCCTGCCTTGGTACAGATCTGAGGCTGGTAGTGCAGAGAGAAATCATTATGTTCCAGTGCCCGGTGCAGGCGCGACTCCAGCATCAGACGATGCTGGGCCCGTTTGTGAAATTCGCTGCTGTAACAGACAATGGTGTTACGCCCCAGACGCTTGGCCTCATACATGGCAGCCTCGGCATTGCGCAACAGGTTGTCCACGTTTTCCCCGTCGTCCGGAAAGGTCACTACGCCGATACTGGCGGTAATCAACACCTCAACGCCGTCTACGCTAAACAGGTCCGAGATCAACTCTTTAACGGTATTCGCCAGCTTAAGCCCTCTTTCACCGTCTTCAGACAACGGCGGAATCAGGGCGAACTCATCCCCCAGAAAACGACCCACGACACAATCGGGGCAGGCAGCCCGCCTGAGACGATCGGAAATAGAAACCAGCAGACGGTCACCAAAATCATGACCAAAGGTATCGTTGACAAATTTAAGATTATCGATATCGATCAGCACCAGTGAAAGATAGTGACGTCGCGGGTCTATCCGCATCAATTCTGAAGACAGATGGCTTTCAAGGTAGTAACGGTTGTGCAGACCGGTCAGGATGTCATGGCTGGCCTGCCAGGTCAGCACCGCCTCCTGCTCTTTACGGCCGGTAATATCCTCCTTGATCGCAACATAGTTACTGATCTCACCAGTATCGTCACGCACCGGCGCAATAGTGCAGGCCTCCCAGTAGAGGGTGCCATCCTTGCGTCTGTTGCGAAACTCACCATGCCACTCCCGTCCGGCCTTAATGGTACGCCACAACTCCTGATACAGTTCAGCCGGCTGTTCTCCGGACTTGAGCAGACTGCTCTTCCGGCCGATAACTTCATCCAGCCGGTAACCGGTGACCAGACAAAAGCGCGGATTGACATACTCAATGACCCCATCGGTACTGGAGATGACAACCGAGTTTGCACTCTGTTCTACCGCCGTGATCAGCTTACGTAACTGGAGCGTCCGTTCCTCAACCAGTTGTTCCAGATTTGACTGGTAGCGACGATTCTCCGTGATCAGACGTACCCGTTCCAGACTGCGCTGCACAATTATCTCCAGCTCAGCCAGGTCCTGAATCGGCTTGGTCAGATAATCCCACGCTCCCCGCCGCAAGGCGTCAATGGCATCTGCCAGCACTCCGGTCCCGGACAGCACGATGATCGGCAGGTTATCAAACTCGGCAGTCACCGCATCAATCAGCTCAAGACCGTCCATGCGGGGCATCCGCAAGTCGGTGATGACGATATCGGGTCGCGCCTGACGGATCAGCTCAAGGCCGGCAAGACCATCGGACGCCTCAGACACAAGAAAACCTGAATCTTCAAAATAGGCGGCAATGCCACTGCGTATCGCCTCTTCATCATCAATCGTAAGGAGTCTGACGGGCTGCGTTGTCATGTTGTATCCCCTGAAACTCTGGCTACCGGCACGTACTTCATCGGCAACATGATGGTGAAGCAGGTCCCTACTCCCGGTTCTGAACCGACTTCAAGACGACCGTGATGGTTATTGGTGATAATGGCATACGAGACAGACAGCCCCAGTCCGGTGCCGATCCCCACTTCCTTCGTGGTAAAAAACGGATCAAAGATCCGGCGTTGTACCTCTCTGGTCATACCGGGTCCGTTATCCTCAATCTCTATAACGGCCCAGTCACCTGACTGGCGTGTACGCAGGATCAGGTGATGCTGCTTCCTGTCCTGACTGAAGGCCATGGCCTGAGCTGCATTCTTCATAAGATTAAGCAGGACCTGTTCGATCTCAAGCACGGTCAGCGGCACTCTGGGCAATCCCGGGGTGTATTCACGTATAACTTCTATCCGTTTAAAGTCATACTGTTTCTTCAGGTCATAATCATTTGCCGCAAGCTCCAGCGCCTGCTCCAGCACAAGCTCAAGACTGACCGATTCGATCTTTGACTCGCTTTTGCGGCTGAATTTGAGCATGCTGGTTATGATCCGCGACATCCTGTCACCGGCCTCATGCATCTGATGCATGAATTTCAGAATACCACGCTGCTCCAGATAATCCTGCAACCGGTACAGGTTAAGATCCAGGGTACGGGCCAGATCATGGTTGGCCTGCAGATCGGGAGACACCCGCCGTTTGATATTCTGAATATTCTGCATGATGATCCCGAGCGGGTTATTGATCTCATGGGCCATGCCGGCTGCAAGCCCCCCCACCATCATCATCTTTTCGGTCTGGGCCATCAGGTCACCCATCTTGACCTGCTCGGTCACATCGGTTCCCGAGGCAATGACCGAAGCAGGCGTGCCGTTGTCATCCCACAACAAACGGGCGTTGACAGACACCAGCCGCTCGGTTCCATCCTTCCTGAGCAGCGATATCCGGTAGCCGGTCAAGACCTCCTTTGCCTTCAAATCGTCAATCAGCTGGACGAAATCCTGCCGGTTCTTGCACAGCTCGGAAAACAGTCCGCCTTTCAAGGCTTCTGCGGTATACCCCAGCAACTCAACTCCATTGGAGATGAACAGAATGGAACCGTCAAGACCGGTATGCACGAAGATCTCCTGCATATTGTCCAGCACCAGCCGCAACTGATCTTCTGAACGACAACGTTCCGCCACTTCGCGCCGCAGATCTGCGGTCTTACGGAGTACCTGACGGCGAAGCAGGGCCACAAACATACCCAGCAACACAACCCCCCCCAGCGTACCCCCTGCCACCCATTTAATCCAGGTCGGCATGACGTATCCGGCCCCCTCAAGACCCAGCCAACGCTTCAGGGACTGATGGTAAACCGAATTGTTATCCTTCTTCATCGCCTCAAGGTGCTTGTCAAAAACAGCAAGAATTTCGCTGTACTTTCCTTTGGGAGCCGCAATCTGAACAGAAACCGGACTGAAGATGATCGGTGTTGCCTTGACCTTGAAGCTACGCTCGTTCAGCAGAGAGAAAAAACGGTTTGCCACCCCGGCTTCTACCTCTCCCCAGTCAATCATGTCAAAGACTTCCTTGAAGTTGTCGGCATAGACCAGATCGCAGCGAATATTGAACTGCTGGATCATCTTGATGAAGGTGTTGCTGTAGACATCGTTTTTAACCAGGGCAACCCGTTTCCCATGCAGGTCGTTGTAAGATTCAATCTTCTGTCCCGGCCTGCTGTACAACAATCCCCAGTTGGAGATAACCGTGTGCTGGTTGTAACTGTATTTTTCAGCCCGCTCCGGTGTGTAGGCAATCCCGACCAACAGATCCAGCTCTCCTGCGGCAAGGTTTTCAAGGCATTTGTTCCAGACGCAGGGAAGATACTGAATGGTCCACCCCTCGCGGCGGGCAACCTCTTCAACAATATCGATCATAATCCCCTGGGATTTACCGTTCTGGCCAACACTAGCCATGGGGTGATTCTGTTCATGCCCGACACGTACAACTGTTGCAGCCTGGACCTCAACCGGGCAGGTCCAAATTGCCGGAAGACCAAGTATGCAAACCAGACACCAGCGGATCAAACGCATATACAGACCCCTCGCAGTACCTCAACATGTAAGCACAACCATGCCTTTATCACAAACGAAGGCACTGGTCGATGTTTTCAAAATTGGAACATGGTTGGGAAAACGCCACGAGGAACCGGATTGAGTTATAACATCATACTATTTTGAAACTACAAAGGATTACTACGAAAGAGAGGACTGTTAAAAATCGACCGACAGGTCGTCCATAGCGAGTTTTCCACGCCATGAAAAACTACTATTTAAAACAATTTGACTGAGATGTTTCAGATCCCTTCCCACCCGAACAGGCCGGTTCCGGTGGGAATCTCAACCATCACTCGATCTCCTTCCTTAATCTGCAGATGTTCGGCCGCAGCCAGGGTAATCAGTATCCGGCCGTCAAAGATATTTTCTTTATCATCTTCAATGACATACAAGGGCGCAAGCGTAGTAACCTTGTTCTGTGGATTCGTCAGACAAAACTTTTTTGACGGGCGAGAGCTGTAGTGTCGCCAGATACTGCGACAGGTAGCGCGGTTAACGGAAACTTTTTCTTCCATGGAGTCCCAGAAGGTACCGGCACTTTTCTCCACAATCTGGACCTGCAGCAGCATCTTTCCATTTTCAACCTGAAGCGGCATAAAGGTCCAGCCGGTGCCGGACTGCAACGGCGGGGTCAATTGACTGGGTTGAACAGCAGTCACCTCTGGTGTAACCGCTTGAACCGGCAGTTTCTCAAGTTTTTTTGAAGCAACATTCAGCGCAATCGAGAGCACCTGAAGATTAACAGACGGTTCACAGAGCAGCACCAGAGAGCGCTCACCTGCCATTCTGACAATTAGTTTGCCAAGCTCAAAACGGATCTCGGACTGCCTGACACCACCGGTTGCCTCTTCAAGGCCATACTGCTGCTCCACCAGCAGGTTTGCCAGCCGACCAAGCTGACCACTGTCGTACATATCAGGCATTGAGCGGACTAGCAGCTGTCCGCTCTCATTGGTAATCATCCCGCCGATGACTCCTGGTGAGGTAACAGCGCCACGCAGTACCGTTTCCATAGTCTCCCCCTACCCCTGATTTGTCAGCGCACGTCGAACTTCGGCCTCAACTGCAGCCGGTTTGGCATCTTTCTGAACACCAACAAAAAGGTAATTTTTCGCCCCTTCAAGGCTAACGATATGGCCATCAATGCCTTGCACCACCGCTCCCTTGAAACCTCCCAACCCTAATTCATCTGCTATCTGCTGAGATGTGGTCACCAGATACATCCCCTGAGCAGCAAGGCTTTCTGCATTTGCTCCGATTGACTGAACAATCGAGCCATTGCGGTCAGTCAAGGCGACATCCTGCAAGCCGGCAATTCCGGACAGCCGTTCCTTCATGCCACTCTCCTTTTTTGCCTGGGCTGTTTCTGCTGCACTACTCTGCGATTCAATCCCTGCTGTACTCTCATCCTGGAGCCTTAACGCATCCAGCAGAAGAAACTGAAAGGTTTCGTTAATGGTCTGACGTGCACTGCTCACCTTCGGCTCAGCCCGAAAAGAACCACCACCCCAGGCGATAATACGGGCAAAGGCATCCTTACCTTCATAACTATCAAGCTGGGCATGCACAATATCACCATCGCGAAAGAAGAGATGTCCTGCCTTCCCCCCATGTTCAACGACTATCCTCCCGCAAAAGCGCCCCATGGCCTTGATCTGCAGAAGATCAGTCAAATTCATACCTGAGACTGCCCCATCAAATCCGGCAGACTGCTGAACGGTACTGATCATATGGGCCTCCCTGCCGGATTGAAGCTACAAATAACAGCTGTTTGCAACAGTTAATTAGCTATATAATACTGTAATTAATGAATTATAACAAAATAGAAATATATGAACTAAACAATTGATGCCAGTTTACATAAAACACTGTTTATGTCAATCACCCTTTTAAAATCAAGAATAAATTCACTACCTCTGGCCAGTGGCCAATCAAATCCATGACACTTGACTTAAGTCCTTGTTTGGTATAGAAAGATGGACTCCTTCGCCATCTTAGCTCAGTCGGTAGAGCAACTGATTCGTAATCAGTAGGTCAGCGGTTCGATTCCGCTAGATGGCTCCAGCAAGTAAAAATAAGGACTTAGCCCTTTCGGGGTAAGTCCTTTTTTGTTACAAGATTTTTTCGTCATTTTGGGGTTACCGGTTGCGTACCAGAACCTGAGAGGACAATCCATGGAAAACCAAAAAATCCTGGAAGCTCGTTTGCGGCTGATTGAGTTCTCGTTCTCTCATTCTCTATTAGAATTGCTGCAGAAAACCCTTGACGAAGCAGAAGAGCTCACAGGCAGCTGCATCGGTTTTTATCACTTTCTGCACAGCGACCAGCAGATGTTGACACTCCAGGCCTGGTCAACCCGGACTGCTGCCGTGTTCTGCAAAGCAAAGGGGTCAGGCAGTCACTACCCGGTTGCTCAGGCCGGGGTATGGGTCGACTGCCTGCACGAACGGCGTCCCGTTATCCATAATGACTACGCCTCACTGACACATCGCAAAGGACTGCCCGAAGGTCATGCCGCTGTGCTGCGGGAACTTGTGGTACCGGTCTTTCGCGGCAACCGGATTGTCTCCATTCTGGGGGTAGGCAACAAGTCGACCGATTATGACCGGCGGGATGTTGATGTGGTCAGCCTGCTTGCCGACCTGGCCTGGGATATTGCCGAACGCAAACAGGCGGAAGATGAGCTGCACCTGCAGACCCGGCGACTTGAACAGGAGATTGCAGATCGGCAGCAGGCCCAGGAGGAGCTTTCACTCAGACATCGTGAGCTTGAGGAGTTGAACAGGACACTTGAACAACGTGTCGAAACAACGATAACCGAGCTGCGCATCAAGGATCAGCTGATGTTTCAGCAGAACCGGCAGGCTGCCATGGGTGAAATGGTCAACAATATCGCTCATCAGTGGAAACAGCCGCTGAATAATCTGGCCCTGATGATCCAGGCTGTTGCCTGCGATTTCAACAATGGCCTGCTGACCGAAAAGCAGATGGAGACAGATTCTCAGAAATGCCTCGATCTGATCAGCTTCATGTCACAGACCATGGATGACTTCCGGAGTTTCTTTCTTATTGACCGGAAAAAGGTGTCGTTCGGACTCAGAGCAGGGATTGAGCGGGCAGTACGGCTGCTGTCGGCAAGCCTGAAGAAGCATGCCGTCAGTGTAAGGATTGATTGCGCAGCAGAAATCCAGGCAACCGGCTATCCCAACGAGTTTTCACAGGTATTGCTAAACCTGCTGGGCAACGCGAGAGATGTCTTCATCGAACGTTCTTTGCCCGATCCGGTCATCACCGTCCACCTGTATGCCGAAAGTGATAGCGCAGTGTTGACGGTTGCTGATAATGGCGGCGGTATTGCCCCGGATGTCATCGAGCATGTCTTCGACCCCTTCTTTACAACCAAGGGGTACGGAGGCAGCGGTATCGGACTGTTCATGTCCAGAAATATCATTGAACAACATATGGGTGGAAGCCTGTCCGTTTGTAACCGTGACGGCGGTGCCTGTTTCAGGATTGAGCTGCCGCTTTCCTGATACGTATCTCCAGGATCCCTTAACGTGCCTTCGGACAATCGGTTCCGTACGGTTTTTCCTCAGCCTGTTCAGAAAAATCAACTATGACTGCTACATTGAGTTCTGCTATAGTTTATAAGACATACACACTGTGATTCAAGGAGGATTCCATGCTTAACCTGAAGGATCCGTCGCTACTGAAGCAGCTTTGTTATCTGAACGGCCAGTGGCTTGCTGCCGACAGCGGCAAGACCATTGATGTCACCAATCCCG
>CAZOTC010000036.1:0-16014 GCA_964582605.1 uncultured Geobacter sp.
GTTTTCATACCGTCTGTGTGTCTGTCAACATTTGACATGGCGGCATTTTGGGCTACAGTTGCAGCACTATAAACGAAATGGGCAGGAGAAACAGCATGGTGTGTGCAAATATGGCGTATCGGTTGCTTGGTCTGGTAACAGCCGTGTTGTTCCTGATAAGTACCAGTCTGTCGGCTGTTGCGTCGGCGCAGCCTGAGTCACCTGAATCCGGCATGGAACCGCGCCGAATCCCGATCAAGGCACGTACAATGAACGGGGATTTTGATGAAATGTTTAAAATGAGGACCGTGCGGGTGGCGGTCCCCTACAGCCGTTCCCTGTATTATATTGACAAGGGGCATGAACGTGGGCTGGTCGCTACAAATGTCAGGGATTTTGAACTGTATTTGAATCAGAAATACAAAAAAAAGCTGAAACGACGCCCTATAACGGTCTACATCCTGCCTGTCACGCGCGACAAACTGTTACAAGCGGTTACCAGTGGTGTAGCTGATATTGCTGCCGGTAATCTGACGATTACTGAACGTCGGCTGCGAGAGGTTGATTTTGTCGAATCAACTCTTGGCGCTATCCATGAGATTGTTGTGACCGGTTCCGGTCTACCAGCACCCGCTTCGGTTGACGAGCTGTCCGGCAAGACGGTGCATGTCAGACCATCATCAAGCTATTACGAGAGCCTGCTGGCCTTGAATGAGCGGCTTGCCGCAAAGGGTGCGTCTCCGGTAAAGCTGGTCATGCTGCCGGATGCCCTGGAAGATGAGGACATCCTGGAGATGGTAAACGCCGGTATCCTGGAGATTGTGGTCATGGACAACTGGAAGGCGCACCTTTGGGCACCGCTGTTGCCTGACATCAGACTGCATAACAGTCTGGTGCTCCATGCAGACAGTCATATCGGTTGGGCAATCAGAAAGGGGAGCAGCGGACTACAGCAAGAGTTGGAGCAGTTTTTCAAACAACCTGGAAGAAAACAGGCTCCGGTAACAAACTACAAACAGCTGATGAAAAAGGTAAAGGGCTTAAAGAACAACACCCAGGACAAGGAGCTGATAAAGTTTCAGCAGATGTTTGCCACATTCAAACAGTATGGCGACAAGTACCGTTTTGACCCGTTACTGCTTGCTGCACAAGGCTATCAGGAGTCTCGCCTTGATCAGAGTGCCCGCAGCCATGTCGGCGCCATCGGCGTCATGCAACTTATGCCAAGTACCGGGGCTGCAATGCGTGTCGGCAACATCAGGATTACCGAGCCGAACATCCATGCCGGCACCAAATACCTTGACCAGCTGCTGGAACGCTATTTCTCTGACGCGTCATTCAGTGAAACAGATCGAACCCTGTTTGCCTTTGCAGCGTACAATGCCGGTCCGGGCAACATCTCGAAGATGCGGCGTGAAGCAGACAAACGCGGTCTTGACCCCAATGTCTGGTTCAACAATGTTGAGATAGTTACTGCTGAGCGGATAGGCAGCGAAACAACTACTTATGTGCGCAACGTATTTAAATATTATACCGCCTACAAACTGGAGACAGAGCGTAAAAAGGATCAGGAAAGAGCCCGCAGGCAGATTGGCGCAAACTGAGTACCGGCAAGGAAAGAAGTAACTGTGGTGGCAGCCGCCAGCCGTCAGGGATACTCCGTGTGCCATACATGACAATGCAAAACGGCAACCAACCGGTTGCCGTTCAATCCTACTCCACCTTTGCAAACTTCCCTTTTTCGCCACATTTTTCACATTTCTGCGGCTTGCAGCGGCCTTCCTTGCTGAAGCCGCAGGCACATTTCCAGGTTGCCATCAGTGTCACCTCCTTTACTTGTTTGTAGTTGAGTGTCTGAATTGTTGATTATCATCGCCTTTATCACCTTACCAAATTCGTTTTACTCCATATTCGGAAAACACCGTATCAGCAGAAATAATGGCCATTTTTTCGGACAACACCTGGGCAACCAAGAGCCGGTCAAAAGGATCACGATGATGAAAAGAAAGGGTTTCAACTTTAGCAACATGCTTGAAATCTATGGTGAGTAGTTGGAAATCGTTGGTAGAAAGTTCTTCTGTGATAAAGCGATCAACGGATTTACTAAGCCGGAGTTTACCGATGCTCGCCTTGATCGCCAGTTCCCAGCAGCTCGCGATACTCAGATAGCACTCATTGCGTGCGTTGGCGATTGTAACTCGTGCCTGGTCGGAAAGTAGCGGATCATTATTGACCCACCAGAGAAAGGCATGGGTGTCAAGAAGCAAACGCATTAGCAATACTCGGCAAAGTCAGCCAGTGGTGCGTCAAAATCAGGGGCAATGAAAAGAATTTTTCCTTTGGCAGAGCCAGGCTTACGCTCTTTGCCCAAACTCTTAACAGGGACGAGTTTGAGAATCGGCTTGTTGTCTTTGGCAATGACCACCTCTTCCCCGGTTAACGCCTTCTGAACCAGTTCTGAAAAATGTGATTTTGCATCAGCTATGTTAAATTGCGGCATGACAACCTCCTTTATATGGTCATGCTACATGACTACTATAGAACGGTCAAGCGGCCTGTTCAGGTGATATTGCCTCAAGCAGTGCAGCGTGGTTATTTGATACAGACCTTGCGCACTTCCTTCAGATCAGTGATCCCCTGGAAGCATTTCAGAATACCATCTTGCTTAAGGGTAGTCATACCGTCCTTGATAGCCTGTTTGCGGATCAGTTCTATCTCTGATTTACGTTTGATCAGGGCCTTCATTTCATCAGTCCCCTGTAGCAGTTCGTGTATACCCAGACGTCCCTTATAGCCTGAATCACCACATTTGGGACAGCCGACCGCTTTTGAAAGCCTGATGTCTGCAGGGTTGATACCAGTCCGTTTGAAGTCCTCCGGCCCGTATTCCAGGATAATATCCTCCAGCTCTTTTTGCTCAGGTATGTATTCCTGTTTGCAACTGCACAGGCGGCGGCAGAGCCGTTGGGCCAGGATACAGAGGATGGCATCGGAGAAGGAGAACGGATCAAGTTCCATATCCAGCAGACGGGTAACAGTCTCCGGGGCCGAGTTGGTGTGCAGGGTGGAGAAAACCAGGTGACCGGTCAGGGATGATTCAACGCCTATTTCGGCAGTTTCCTGGTCCCGCATCTCGCCGACCATGATCACATCCGGGTCGGCCCTCAGGAAGGAACGCAGGGCCGCAGCAAAGGTAAAACCGATCTTGGGATGGACCTGCACCTGACGCAGGCCGCGTTGGGTGATCTCCACCGGGTCTTCAGCGGTCCAGATCTTGGTTTCCGGGGTGTTGATGACCGAGATGGCTGAATGCAGTGTGGTTGTCTTACCTGATCCGGTTGGCCCCACCACCAATACCAATCCGTAGGGTTGGTTGATACATTCCAGCAACACCTTGCTGTTGCGCTCGGTCAGACCAAGTTTGTCATAGGGCAGGGCAGCTTCACCTGAGGCCAGCACCCGCATGACCACATCCTCAAGCTGGCCGGCAGTGGGAACCGTGGCTACCCGCAGTTCCACATCAAGCGGACCGAATTTTTTAAAGTCGATCTTGCCGTCCTGCGGCTTGCGACGTTCGGAGATGTCCAGCCCGCACATGATCTTGATCCGGGAGGGGATGGCGTACTTGTATTTGTACGGAATCCGCTGGTAGACTTTGCAGCGTCCGTCGATCCGGGTACGGACAATCACATCTTCCTTGCCGGGATACGGTTCGATATGAATATCCGAGACCTTACCCTGGACGGCATCAATGATGATCTTGTTGACCAGTTGGACAATGACGCTGTCCTGTTCCGACACCTTTGACGATTCCTGTTCAATTTCCGGTTCGTCGGTTGCATCCAGTTTGTTGATCAATTCATCAATGCTGCCGCCGGAGCCAAGCGAAGCACCTTTGTTGTAGAACAGGCCGATGAAGCTCTGGATATCATCCCGGAAAGCGCCGACATAGCTGATCCGCTTGTACTCAGGGTAGATGAATTTGATCATGTCCTGACGTCCCAGATCGGTGGGGTCATCCATGATGATGTAGAGTACGCCGTTTTCCACTTTGTAGGGAACCCACCATTCCTTCATCAACCGGTCCGGCTTGATCCGTTTCAGCAGTTCTTCTTCCATGGCAGGAGTGGCTGGTTCGTAGTTGATGAATTCAGTGCCGAAAAACAGTGACAACGCCTTGGCCAGCTCCTCGCGAGGCACCTTGAATTCACGCATCAGCACCGCATCAAGACCAAACTTGGCAACATCCGGGTGAGTAGAGGCCTTTTCAATGGTCTTTTCATCAATAAGGTTGCGATCGAGCAGGTAATTATAACGGCTGCGCTGACGGATGATCTTGGTGGTAACCTGCAGGCGATAGATATTGTGGATGGCAATCGAGAGGGAGGTGCCCAGCTCCAGGGCATAGGTGATATCGGTATCGTCAAAAGGAGTGTTGTTCTGCTTGTTGATGATCTGGATCACACCGATCAGGGTGCGCTGGAATTTCATTGGTACGCAGAGTACCTGCCTGGTGGTGAACCCGGTCTTCTGGTCCCACGACTTGTCAAATTTGAGGTTTGAGCTGATCATCTTCAGCTCATGGTCATTATAGGCGTCCTTGACATTCAGCACGGAACCGGACAGGGCACAAAAACCGGAAAGACTCGCATCAGATATCGGCACCACAATCTGTTTGACTTCTGTGCCGGACAAGACCTTTGAAATCAGGAGATTTCGTTTGGCATCAGCCAGGTAGATAGTTATCCTTTGTGCGGTAAACAGTGCCGCAATGCTGTCTTTGATATGCAACAGGATCGTATTGAGGTTGTCTGCGGAGTGGATTTCGTTGATCTTGTCCATCAACCGCTTGCGGTATTCAAGCTGTTGCCTGAGCAGGTTCATATCCTGTGTTGGAGATGGGTTCATGGCTGTTCTCCGTTGAGCATAACATGGTGCTTGTTTGGCAAGAATAGCAGATACGGGCTGATACTCAAGCAAATGATACGTGATATTTTCTTTTGTCACTAATTGACTCAGGTTGAAATACTGATACAATTTCCTGCATAGACTGATTTTACGTTTAAGGACTGGTCGGTTAACCTGGATGTATCAATAAATGGAGGTACTGTATGAAAAAACTGTTGCTTGCTCTGATCGTGATGGCTGTTTTGCTGCCTGCATCCGTTTTTGCTGCCCCGGTCGGCACCGTTACCGGCGTAACCGGAGAAGCCTCTGTGCGGACAAATGCCGGCCTGCCCTATGTTCCGTTGGCAAAGGGTGTAACCATTGAAATCGGCACTTGGATCAAGACCGGAGCCAAAGGCTGGGTCGAATTGACCCTGAATGACAAGAGTAAATTTACCCTGGCAAATAACACCGAATTTGAAGTAAACAGCTTCCTGCTGACGAAAAACAGGCGGGAAGGCAGCTTTCATCTGGCCCAAGGCAAGTTGCGTGCGTCAGTGGTCAAGTTTGGCGGACGTCAGAGTGGGATGTCGGTACGGAGCGGTACGGCTGTTGCCGGTATCAAGGGGACTGAGTTCATGATGCTGTCACAGGGCCAGGCCAACGTATTCTTCGGTAACGAAGGTACGGTTTCGGTTTCCGGCGATGGCAAGACAGCCCAACAACCGCTGACCGCATCGACCTATGTTCAAAATACCCGTGGCCTGCCGGCTGGAGCACCGGTCAAGGTTGAGCAGGGAACGCCGCTGGCAGAGGCGAAGGACATTTTCAACACCATTACCGCTGCAGCCCCGCCACAGGAATGGACTGATTCCGGCAAAATTGCCGATATCTGCGCCCGCTGGAACATAAATCATGGCCACTATCTGGCAGACAGCGGCAAGTATCAGGATGCGCTGAATGTCTTCCAGATTGCCCTGGACCTGACCAAGGTAGAAGCGGTTCGGGCTGATGCGCATATGGAGCGGGGTGCTGTCTATGCAAGATTCCTCTCCAACCCTGAACTTGCCCTGGCAGAATATCTGCTGGTACTTGAAGAATACCCGGCACTGCCTCAGGCAGAATTTGCTCTGTTTAACGCAGCCCAGGTATTGACTGAGATGGGCTTTACGGCCCAGGCCCGGATACGTTTTGAGCAGTATCTGAAACAGTATCCCCAGGGCAAGCATCGCAGCAACGCCGAGACCCTGCTCCAGAATCTGGTTAAATAGGCGCTGCCATGAGAAAACGTCTGGCGTTTATCCTGTTTGGGCTGATTGCAGCACTGCTGGCCTTTGTCTGCTATCGTCAGGCACCTCAGGCCCTCCAGCAGCTTGATTACCGGATGAAAGACAGCCGTTTTCGCATCCGGGGACCGGTCACCCCTGACAGGAACGTGGTGGTGGTTGCCATTGACCATGCCAGTATCAAGGAGATCGGGCGCTGGCCCTGGTCACGGGAGGTAACCGGCCGCCTGATCGAGAATCTGGCCTTCTACGGCGCCAAGGTCACGGCACTTGATATCGTTTTTTCCGAACCACAAACCCCGTCTGCTGATGCAGCACTGGCCTCGTCCATTGCAAAGGCCGGCAACGTGGTAATGGGCTATTTCTTTCGTGATGAGGCGCAAGAGGTAGACCCGCTGGCCCTTGCCGAGCTGGAACGGTCAACGGTTAAGCTGATCAAGGTGGCTGAAGGTGTTCAGTCTATCCCGTTGACCGAGTATCCGAACCTTGATCTGAATCTTCCGCAATTAGCTGCCAAGGCAACGGATTTCGGTTTTTTTAATGCCAAACCTGATGGTGACGGCCTGTATCGCCGCTCGCTGTTGCTGTTGTTGTATAACGGCGATATCTATCCCTCTCTTGCCTTAAAGGCATTACGTCATTATCTGGGCAACGATATCATGCTTGAGGTGAAGCAGTGGGGGGTTGACGGGCTGCAGGTCGGCTCGCTGAGAATACCGGCACGGGAAGACGGCACCATGGCGCTGAATTACTACGGTCCTGCACGTTCCTTCAGAACCGTGTCTGCAGTTGATGTGATCAAGAAACGATTGAAGCCGGGAGAGCTGCAGGGAGCCATGGCCTTTGTAGGGTCCACGGAAATCGGCATTTACGATATCCGCCCTACACCGTTTGATGCCACTCAGCCCGGGGTGGAACTGCATGCCACCGCGGCAGCCAACGCACTTGAACGACGTTTTCTGATCTATGACGGCATCACCCAGATGCAGGAAATGTTCTGTATTCTGCTGTTTCCTGTGCTGCTGGGTGTTCTGCTGGCCTTTGTGCCGGGCACCTTTACCGGTCTTGTCGCCTTTGCCGGCACCTCCGGCTTGTTTTCTCTGGTCAACTACCTTGCTTTTACTAACGGGTTAAGGGATATGACCGTCATCTACCCGATGTTGGGGATCGGCCTGACCTATCTGGGCAGTGAGGCCTGGCGCAATCTGGTGGTTGAAAAGAAGGGGCGTCAGTTGAAAAAGGCGTTTTCCAACTATGTATCCCCGGATCTGGTGCGTGAGATTGAGAAGCATCCGGACAAGCTGGTGTTGGGGGGGGAACAACGCGAAATTACGATCCTTTTCTCAGATATACGTGGTTTCACCACCGTTTCTGAAAGCCTTACGCCACCTGAACTTGTCACTCTTCTGAATGAGTACCTTTCCCCTATGACCAGAATAGTTCTGGATGAAAAAGGGACACTCGACAAATTTATTGGTGACGCGGTTATGGCGATCTTCAATGCCCCTCTTGATGTTCCTGATCATGCAGGCCACGCCTGCACTGCAGCAGTACGGATGCTGGAAGAGTTACAAAAACTGAACCGTGGTTTTGCTGAACGGGGCATGCATACCCTTGATATCGGCGTGGGTATCAACACCGGTCCGGCTGTTGTCGGCAACATGGGGGCGGATATCCGTTTTGATTACACCGCCATTGGAGATTCAGTCAACCTGGCATCCAGGCTTGAAGGGCTGAACAAATACTACGGTTCGCACATACTGGTCAGCGAAGATACACGAAATCGGGTAGAAGACGGGCGGTTCACTTTCCGCGAAGTTGACCGCGTCAAGGTCAAAGGGAAACATCTGCCGATTGTAATGTATGAGCTGATGATTGTGAATCAGAAGATCCTGCCGGAATTCATGAGTGCTCTGGAGCAGTACCGCAACAGGCAGTTTGCCCGGGCACAACAGCTTTTTGACCAGCTTGTCAGGGACTATGCAGACGGTCCGTCAAAGTTGTACAGCAGTCGTTGTGCAGAATATCTTGAAGAACCTCCGCCTGAAGACTGGGACGGAGTCTATACAGCCAAGAGCAAGTAGATGCCTGAACTTCCTGAGGTAGAAAGTGTTCTGCAGTGCCTGGTTGCCGGCTCCCCTTCCATGATCGGCAGACAGGTGCAAGACGTAACAATACTGAGAGACTCTGTGGTTGACGGTGATCAACAGAGACTGATAACGGCACTCACCGGAGCCGTCTGTACCGGTATTTTTCGCCACGGTAAGTATCTGTTCTTTGGATTTGAGCAATCCCGTGCTACACACTGTTCCTGGATGGCCTTGCATTTACGGATGACCGGTCGACTTTTTCTGGTGCCGGAGCAGGATTTTTGCGTGCGTCATACCCGCTTGAGTATTCTGCTTGATCAGGGTCTGGCATTACGTTTTGACGATCCCCGTGCATTCGGTCGGGTCTGGCTGGTTTCTGATCCTGTAGCGGTTACCTGTGGCCTGGGGCCTGATGCGTTGCTTGTGTCACGTACAGACTTTTTGGAACGTTTGTATGGACTGAAAAGGCAGTTGAAGCCGTTGCTGCTTGACCAGAAGTTCCTGGCCGGCATTGGAAACATCTATGCTGACGAGATCCTGTTCCGCGCAGGTCTGCATCCGTTACGGAGATCTGAAAGCCTGACAGATGCAGAAACCGTGATACTGTACGAGGCTCTGCATGCTGTCCTGGTTCTTGCAGTTACTGCAAAAGGCGCCAACATTGATGGCGTGTTTGAAGCCGGTTCATTCCCTGTGCAGGTCTATGGGCGCGACGGAGAACCGTGTTTCGTATGTGGTTCTGAGATCATGAAAGAACGGTTTGGGCAGCGGGGGACCCATTTCTGTCCTGTTTGCCAGCCACGTGTCTGATTTTACGGGGGTAGTGTGCGAGATACATTCCAGATTGTAGCCATTAAAGACGGCAAGCAGGATATGGAGGCTATCCTGCAGGTCCTGCGTCAAATGACTGCAGGCAAGCTGAAGAATGATCTTAAACTTTTGAACTACTACCACGAAGTACCGATCAGTTTCCCGGCAAAACTTGATAAAGTTGCCGAAGATTGCCTTGAATGTACACCGCATCAGGCGCAGTCTGTGGCGTTGGGAATTCAGAAACAGACCTTGCTGACCAGCACTGCCTTTCCGCAAGGATTAGGGGTGCACTGTTTTGTAGAGTACGTAAATGTGAAAAACTGTTTTGCCGTATTGGGACGATTTGCCTATGCAGCGATACGGGCAGACCGGCGTGGTGCGGTCAGGGTACGCATAGAGGAGTTGCTGCCTGCTGTGTACAGTACGGACAATCAATCTGTTGCCGGTAGGGCCGCTGATCTCTCTGCCACAGGAATTGCGCTTAAAACAGGCCATGCCCTGCCTGCGGGGTTATCTGAAAACGGTCAACTGCAGCTGGAGCTACAGAGAAAAAAAGTGGAAGTACCGGCTCGTTACATAAAGTCTGTAAAAAAAGAAGACGAACACCTGCATGCATTTGAAATTGAGCCTGATCAGCATGCAGACAGGGAGATTTCCCAGTACATCTATACCAGACAGGTTGAAATTATCCGGCAACTGAAGGAACAGGCACTTTGATGAAATCACCGTTTGCAGAACAGGGGAGGGGATGATGAAACTGCGGATCCTGGGTAGTGCTGGAGCAGAGTTGCCTGATTTCAGACCGCCTGCATTCCTGATTGACGATTCGCTGTTGCTTGATGCCGGGACCATCGGTTCCGTGCTCACTGAAGAGGAGCAGTGGGCCATCAGAAACATTTTTATTACCCATGCCCATCTCGATCATATCCGCAGTATTCCTGCACTTGCAGACAACATCATCGTCAAGAATCTTCGCCATCAGGTTGATGTGTATGCGCCGGTTTCAGTGATTGAAGCACTGCACAACCATCTGTTTAACGGGCTGATCTGGCCTGACTTTACATTGCTGCCAACACCGGAAGAGCCGGTCCTGCGCTTTAACCGGATTGAGCCGTATACACCGGTTGCTCTTGGTTCAGGGTCACCGGAACGTCGTTCCGGTGACCACTATATCCTGACTGCCATCCCGGTCCATCATACCGTCCCTGCTGTGGGGTTTTGTGTCGAGCAAAACGGACGGCGACTTGTGTACACCGGTGACACAGGGCCTACTCTGGAAATCTGGCGTTTTGCATCTGGCTGTGATGCCCTGATAGTTGAAGTTTCATTCCCCAACAGTCAGGAATCGCTTGCCTTGTTGACGCAGCATCTCTGTTGCTCCTTGCTGGAAAAAGAACTTGCAAAAATGGAACAGCTGCCCAAACGGATTCTGATCACCCACCCGAAGCCGCAGTATTATCAGCTGATCAAGGATGAGATACACCAGCTGGGAATAAAACAGGTTGAATTGTTGCGTGACGGAACCATCTATGACATTTGATACCCCTTACCGGTTTGTTGATTGGCTGGGGGCCTGGGTACTGCGGAGGTGGTTGTTTCTGATTGCAATCACCCGGTATTTTTCCCGGACAATCGTTTCTCTGATCAGCTCACCATCACTGGGAAATCCAGCCATCCGCGCTGTCTTGATGAAACAGCTCTATTTTACCGGATTTGAAGCAGTAAAAATCATCGTGCTGATCGCCCTGATTCTGGGGACGGTCATAGTCAGCCAGGTCGTCGGAGTGGTTGGAAGCGGTAACGGTTCTTTGACCGGAAAGATTCTGGTTTGGGTGGTTTTTCTTGAACTTGGCCCGCTTTTGACGGCTATGATTGTGATTGCCCGCAGTGGTACCGCCATAGCAGCAGAATTGGGAGCAATGAGGATAAATGGTGAGATCGCACTGCTTGAGCGAATGGGGATTCAGCCGGAACGTTATCTGCTGCTGCCGCGGATAATCGGTGTCTGTTTGTCTGTTGTGCTCCTGACGGTCTATTTTGTACTGACTGCCTTTATGGGCGGGTTTCTGATTGTTTCTCTGGGTCGGCATATCCCGTATGACCAGTTTGTTCAGGGAATCGTTGCCTCTCTGGGACTTCGTGAGGTGCTGGTGCTGGCAGCCAAGGGCTGTGCATTCGGACTGGTTATACCACTGATCTGCTGTAATGCAGGCATGTCGGTCGGTACCAGTGCCACCGAGATTCCCCAGGCAGCCACCAGGGCGGTCATTACCAGTCTCTTTGCTGTTTTTGTGCTTGATGGCATGATCACCTATCTGTCATCGTTACTTACCATTGCCTGATTCATGTTGAAATCAGCTGTTTTCTGTACTATTTAATAAACCGTTTCCTTAGTTTACTACCTGTTCAGGAGGACCATCCCATGGGCAAGGAGCCCGGAAGCACCAAATTTCAGATCGATTTTCGTCGGCATCTGCGGGAACAGAATATTAGCGGCAATCTGGTGCACCTGCTCTGCGAAATTGCCGAAGCAAGCAAATATGTCATCAATGCTATTCGCACCGGTGATCTTGGGGTGGCCGGTACTTCAAACCTGTACGGCGAAGAACAGCTGGCTCTGGATGTGCTGTCTGACCGGATTCTGCGCAAAAGACTGATGTACTCCGGTGTGGTCTGCAACATTGCTTCTGAAGAGATGGATGAGATTTTTCAGGTAACCAGCAATCCCTTGGGGATGTTTTCCGTGGCCTATGACCCGCTGGATGGTTCATCACTGGTAGATGTCAACCTTGCCGTCGGAACCATTGTCGGTATCTACCAGGGTGACAACCTTCTGCAGCCGGGGCGTAACATGGTTGGTGCCATGTACATCCTGTATGGTCCGCGGGTATCCATGGTCTATTCGGTTGGCAAAGGGGTCTATGAATTCACCATGAACCAGCTGATGGAATATACCCTTACCCGTGAAAAAGTCCAGATGAAGCCCAGCGGCGACATTTACTCTCCCGGTGGTCTGCGAAGGAAATATACCCCGGAAAACGAGGCCTATATCCGCTATCTGGAAGATAAAGGGGCCAAGCTGCGCTATTCCGGCGGTTTTGTTCCGGATATCAACCAGATACTGATGAAAGGCAAAGGTATCTTTATGTACCCGGGCCTGACCGACTCTCCGCTCGGCAAGCTGCGTCTGCTGTTTGAATTGAATCCGATGGCATTCCTGATGGAGCAGGCCGGGGGCGCCGCCACCAACGGTTGTATGCCGATACTTGACATGGAGCCGGAAGGGCTTGACCAACGTGCACCGATCTATATCGGCTGCAAGGATGATGTGGCCAAGGCAACGGAGTTCCTGAACGGGGTCTGTTCATGAGTAACAGGAAACCGTCCCCACCTGCAGAGGAAACGGTAACCGAACAGCCACGACGTCTCTGCAGCGAGATTCAGTTATTCGACCTGTGTGAACTTGAGCGCTGTACCTTCAAGGATGATCGTTTCTGCACTGATCCTGAGATGTTGGCCCGCTTTGAGGCTGAGGCGGAGCCGGAAGAGCGACCTGCGTGGCACTTTGAAAAAGATGTCGATGAAGAAGATGATGAAGACGGACTGTTTCCTGAAGATCAGGATGAGGATGACGAAGAGTACAGCGTCTATGATGAAGAAGACCGGCTTGAACAGGATGATACCTGGTGACAGACGCCTGTCACCAGAGCTGTTTCCAGAGCTTCTTGTTCTGCTCACTGCAGCAAGAAGCTTTTTTTTCTGGAGCCTGATCTGATGCCGGTACTGACTGTCAGCCAGGACAGCACCCTTCTTTTGTCGGCAGAGTTGCTTGACCGTCTTGGCCTGAAGCCCGGGGATACCGTCAGTGCTGATCTGTCCGACAACACCCTGATCCTGAACAAGCAGTCTGTTCAACCTGCATCAGAGCTTCAACATTCCATTGCCCGAAAAAATCTGCAGACCGGAGTCCGATTCATCAAAGGTGTTGGCCCCAAACTGGCTGAACTCCTCGCCAAAAGGGATATTCAAACGGTTGAGGATGCACTGTTTTGCATGCCGATCCGGTATGAAGACCGTCGGCAACTGATACCGATCAATCAGCTGAAGCCGGGGCATACACAGGTCTTTCAAGGTTCTGTTGTGTCTGCAGAAACCAGTACAACCAAGGGAGGGCGCAAGGTATTTGAAGTGGTGGTTCAGGATGACTCCGGAACTGTTTTGTTAAAATGGTTTCACGCAAACGGCGTCTGGATGAAACGAACCTGGCAGATCGGACGTAGAGGAATTTTTACCGGTGAAATTATCAGTTTCGGCTATCAGCGCGAACTGCATCACCCTGATGTAGAATGGCTGGAAAAGGGAGCGGATCTACTGTCAGTTATGGCAGCCGATCCGGTAAACTTCGGCTGTATTGTGCCGGTTTACCCGTTAACCGATGGACTGCATCAAAAAGCGATGCGGAGAGTTATGCGACAGGTAGTGGATACGTTTCTGCCCCATGTTGATAACACACTGCCGTCCGTGGTCCTTTCCAGATTCGGTTTTATGCCGCTGCAGGAATCGCTTCGACAACTGCATCTACCTCCCTCTGAAGTCCCGTTGCACGACCTGAACGAAGGACGTACCCTGGCCCATCGTTCAATTGCCTTTGACGAATTCTTTTTCTGGGAGCTGGGACTTGCCCTGAAAAAACAAGGGGTGAGCCTTGAGGAAGGGATTCCGTTTCAGGTTACGCACCGCTATACCAAGGAGCTGGTAAAGCTGTTGCCGTTTCAGCTGACAACGGCTCAGCGGCGTGTATTGTCGGAAATAAAGACTGATATGATGGCGCCACATCCGATGCACCGTCTGGTGCAGGGTGATGTAGGCAGCGGCAAAACCGTTGTGGCCCTGATGGCTGCACTGGTGGCAGTAGAAAACGGCTATCAGGTTGCAATCATGGCACCGACCGAAATCCTAGCAGAGCAGCACTGGCATAACATCCATTTCTGGTGTGAACAGTTAGGACTGCAAGTTGTACTGCTTACTTCAGGTATGAAAGGCAAGGCAAAAAAGGAAACCTTGGAGCAGGTGGCTGACGGACGTGCAGCCATTGTAATCGGCACCCATGCAATGATTCAGGACAAGGTTGATTTCAAACAACTTGGCCTGGGAATCGTAGATGAGCAGCACCGCTTCGGAGTCCTTCAACGGGGAGTACTGAAAAAAAAGGGGAGCAATCCTGATATTCTGGTCATGACTGCGACACCGATCCCGCGTACCTTGGCCATGACACTCTTTGGTGACCTTTCCCTGTCGGTTATCGATGAACTTCCACCTGGCAGAACTCCCATTGAAACAGCTGTTTACTATGAATCACGCCGTAAACAACTTTACAGTCTGATGCGGAAAGTGGCTGGGCAAGGACATCAGGCCTATGTGATTTATCCTCTTGTAGAAGAATCCGAAAAAACTGATCTGAAGGCAGCTACGCAGATGGCGGAACATCTTCAGCGCGACATTTTCCAGGACCTGCGTATAGGGTTGTTACACGGCAAAATGAAGCCCGATGAAAAAGAGACCGTTATGCGTAGATTCAAGGACAGACAGCTGGATATCCTGGTTGCCACCACGGTCATTGAGGTTGGCATTGACGTCCCGAATGCCACCCTGATGGTAATCGAACACGCCGAACGATTCGGACTTTCCCAGCTGCATCAGCTGCGGGGCAGGGTAGGGCGGGGCAGCCATCATTCCTGCTGCATTTTGATGACTGCAGGCAAACTCACTGATGATGCTGAAAAGCGTCTACAAGTAATGGCTGCTACAACTGACGGTTTCAGAATAGCCGAGGCAGATCTAGAAATACGGGGACCGGGAGACTTTCTCGGCACCCGACAGTCCGGTATGCCTGATTTCAGAGTAGCAAATATCCTGAGGGACGGTGCCATACTTGAACAGGCCAGAACAGCGGCTTTTGATCTGCTGGCGCAGGATCCCCGGTTGACGGGAGACACAGGGAAACGATTACACAACGAGCTTCTGCGCCGCTGGGGCACCCGCCTTCAGCTGGCCGGAATTGCCTAACCGGTTGTCCACCATTAAAAGGAGCAGAGACCATGTCAGAATTCAGCAACGTTACAATTGTCAGAGAAGCCAATATCTATTTCAACGGAGCAGTAGCAAGCCGTACCGTCCTTTTTCCGGACGGCAGCAAAAAGACCCTTGGAGTGATGCAACCGGGTGAATACACCTTTAACACCGCTGCTGCCGAGCTGATGGAGATACTGAGCGGTGAGCTTGACCTGCAGCTGGCCGGAGAGAACGGCTGGCGACGTATTGGAGGGGGACAATCCTTTGAAGTGCCGGCAAATTCCTCTTTCACCATGAAGGTACAGATGGTTTCAGATTATTGCTGCTCCTTTCTGCCATAAGATTCTGAAAAAAACACTGGTAATCCTGCGCCTGCTTTGATATATATAAATATATGAATTTATCAAAGGAGCGTATCATGAAGATTACTGATGCGGCAAAGACAGCACTGGAACCGATACTGGCCCAGAACCCCGGCAAGATGCTGCGGGTTGTGTTTGAAGGGTTTGGCTGAGGTGGTCCCCGACTGGGGCTGGCTCTGGATGAGCCGGGAGAAAATGATAACAGACTGAACTTGAACGGTATTGATCTGCTTGCGGAGAAAAGCCTTAAATCATTTCTGGATGATCAGGTCATTGACTTTGTAAACTCCGGAATGCGGGAAGGGTTTGTTATCGCACCCGAGTATGGTTCTGCCTGCGCATAGTAAACTGTTTTCAATCGTTTGTGTTGCAACGGGGAGGCCATCGGTCCTCCCCGTTGCAGTTTTTGCTGTCGTTATTCCTTGGTCTCAATCCTGGGAAAAAGCGCGTCTGCCTTGCTGATAACCGTACCGGGCTGCAACAGACCCCCGATCAGATCTTTTTCAGCCGGCGCCTGCTGCCAGC
>CAZOTC010000037.1:0-15985 GCA_964582605.1 uncultured Geobacter sp.
ACCCTGTTCCTGATCGGTAGCGGCCTGACCCGTGAGGTACTGGCCAAGACCGGCATCAGGCCGCTGGCTCAAGGGATAACACTTTGGATTGTTGTTTCGGCAGCCGGCGCTGCGGCAATTTTATTGGACTGGATCCGTTGATCCCTTAAAGAAATTTCACCAAACTTTTCTGTACTAACTGCAGCAGTTTGCAGTAAAGTGCGCCAATATATCCTGTGGAGACTGATCTGAACCGTATGTTCCTGTCTGAAAAACTTACCAACATGGGTATCAAAGGACGGCTGACGGTCTTGATGCTGGCAAGCGGGCTCTGTCTGCTGATCAGCATTGCAGCCGTTATGCTGCCGTTCTATCGCTGGAATCTGACCACCATACTGGGGACCCAGCAGACAACTCTGCTTACCGCCATTCAGACTGAAATTGACGCAAAGCTCTCCCTGGCACAGACACAGCTTGCTGCAGTTGCCGGGGTCATGCCGCCTGAAGCGATACAAAATCCTGCAGCAGCCCTGCGTTTTCTGGAAAATCGGGTCGGCATCGCCCAGATATTTGATAACGGGCTTACGGTGCTGAACGCCAAGGGGCAGTTGGTTGCCGAAACGCCGTCACAGCCAAACCGAACCATCTTCGATTTCAGCCGGCACCCCTTTTTCAAACAGGCGATCACCGCTCAGGGCCCCGCTGTTTCCGCCCCGTTTCGCTCAACAAAGCCACCTCATCACCCGATAGTACAGTTTTCTGCTCCGGTACGTGACCGGGACGGACGGACGGTCGGCCTTCTCACCGGCGGCCTGCGCCTTGACGGCAACAATGCCATCGGCTCCATCACCCGTCACCGGATCGGTGCAGGCGGGTATCTGTTTCTCTTTGCCAAAGACCGCACCATACTGGTACATCCCGATCCTGCGCGGATCATGCAGCAGGATGTACCGCCTGGTGCAAACCGGCTGTTTGACAAGGCTCTGACCGGCTGGGAGGGGACCGGCAGATCGGTCAACTCCCTCGGAGTGGCGGTGGTGGCCAGCTTCCGCCGGATTCACCATGCCCCCTGGATCCTTGCCTCCAACATCCCGGAACAGGAGGCGTTCGGTCCGGCGAGGAGTGCTGCTTTTGTACTGGTTGCGATGGTGATCCTTGTGGGGGGCGTCGCTGTGGCAGTTTCCTGGCTGGCCTTGCGCTCGATTACCACCCCCCTGGTACAGTTTACCGAGCACCTGGAACTGCTTGACGCGAAGCAGGGGAGTGAGCGCCGGTTTGCCTTGGATAAGCATTCTGCAAGAGAACTGCAACTGTTGACGGCAAGCTTTAACCGGATGCAGGAACGTCTGGAGAACCAACAACATGAGCTGACGGTACAGATGGAACAACTGTATGAACAGGCTCTGACACTTGAGCAGGAGATTGCAATTCGCCAGCATACCGAGCAGGAACTGCAGGTCGCCCTGGCACGCAACCAGGCTACAAGCCAACTATTACAGACCATCAGCGACAACGTGCCGGATCTGATCTGGGCCAAGGATCTGCAGCATCGCTACCTGTTCAGCAACAAGGCGAACAACGAAACCCTGCTCTACCCTGAGCATCCGGATGAACCGCTGGGCAAGCAGCATGACTTTTTTGCAGCCCGGATCATGGCTGTAAACCCCGGCAACCCGGACTGGTACCGTTTCAGTGATCTCTGTGCCCGATCCGACGAGGCGACACTGGCCAGCCGGCAGCCGACGCAATTCCAGGAATACGGGATGATCAAGGGAGAACTTATCTGCCTGGATGTCTACAAGGCCCCGCTTCACGATCTGCACGGGAAACTGATCGGCACAGTCGGTTCTGCCCGGATAGTGACCCGCGAGCGACAGCTTGAGCACGAAAACGCCCGTTTGACAAGGCTCTATCGGATTCTGTCCGACGTAAACCAGAAAATCATCCATCGTCCGGAACCGATGGAACTGCTGCAGTTTGTCTGTTCTACCCTGATCGCGGACCAGAGCTTCAGCATGGCCTGGGTTGGACTTCCTGACGGCATGGGCGGCTATTGCCCGGCAGTATCTGCCGGCGCACCGCTGGAGAGGTTGCAGCAGTACGGCAGCGTCCCGCCTCCTGCCGATGATCGCCTGATTATTCCTTCAGTCACCGCCCTGTGCGAAGCAGACCCGGAGCAGCAGCCCTGCTGCGGCTATGCTGCCCTCAGAGACGAGTATGCCTTTAGCGCCGTCGCCTTCTACCTGATCCGACCATCACAGGGGGTATCGGCCCTGCTGGCCCTGCACACTGCAGATCCTCGGCTTCTTACCCATGCTGCAGAACAGAAGCTGCTGGATGAGCTGGCGGAGGATCTGGCCTACGCACTGGACGTGGCAGAGCAGGATCGTGTCAGCCTGCAAAACCGGCAGCAGCTGGAACTGGCCGCCACGGTTTTCGAAAACAGCAATGAAGGGATTGCAGTCACCGACTGTCATGGCAGGATCATCTCGGTCAACCGCGCCTTCTGTGAAATTACCGGTTATCAACCCGATGAGGTACAGGGAGAAACCCATCGGCTGCTTAAATCAGGCCGTCATGATCGTTCCTTTTACCAGGTCATGTGGCATACCCTGCTGGAGACCGGTAGGTGGCAAGGGGAGATCTGGAACCGGCGCAAGGATGGCCAGGTCTATCCGGAACTGCTCTCCATCAGCTCAGTCAGGGATGCCCAGGGCTCGGTCAGTCGTTATATCTCGGTATTCACTGACATCAGTGGAGTCAAACAGACCCAGCAGCAGATTGAATATCTTGAGTGGCACGACCCCCTGACCGACCTGCCCAATCGCCGGATGATCTGCAACCATCTGGCACAGGCCATTGACCTGGCACGACGCAAAGAGATGCCCATTGCCCTGCTCTGCCTTGATCTTGATCACTTCAAGGATATCAACGACAGCTTCGGCCACCTGACCGGTGACGCCCTGCTGCGTCTGACGGCCAGACGTTTGCGGGATCGGATGCGCTCCAGCGATCTGGTGGCCCGTCTGGGGGGTGATGAATTCATTGTGCTGCTGGAGGAGTTTGAAGAGCCTGAGCATATTCCGTTGATAGCCGAGGATATTATCAACCTGTTGCAGCAGCCGTTCCGGCTTGACACAGGCATTGAACTGCAAAGCGGGGTCAGTATCGGGATCGCCCTCTTTCCGGACCACGGTCAGAGCGCCATGGAACTTTTACAGCAGGCCGATGCCGCCCTGTACCAGGCCAAACAGCAGGGACGCGGGCGCTTTGCCTACTATCGTGACGATATGACTGAAAAGGCGCTGGAACGGATCAATCTGGGCAACTACCTGCGGCGGGCCATCGAGAAAGAGGAGCTGAGGGTCTACTATCAGCCCCAGGTGCAAACCGATACCGGACTGATTACCGGAGCTGAAGCACTGATGCGCTGGCAGAATCCTGTTCTTGGGCTGGTTTCTCCGACGCGGTTTATCCCGCTGGCTGAGGAGATCGGCTGCATTATCCCGATGGGTGAGTGGATCCTGCGTCAAACCTGCCTGCAGGGCCGTCAGTGGCTTGACCAGGGACTGCCGCCCGTTACCCTGGCAGTAAACCTTTCGCCGGCCCAACTCCATCAGCCCGGCCTGGTGGAGATGGTACGTCATATTCTGGACACCACCGGCTATCCGGCAGCACTGCTGGAGCTTGAACTGACCGAATCGGCCTTGATGCAACATGAAGAGGAAACCATAACACTGCTGAACGGACTGAAGGGATTGGGCATACAACTGGCGCTGGATGATTTTGGTACCGGGTATTCCTCCCTGTCCTACCTGAAGCACTTCCCGCTTGATCTGCTGAAGGTTGACAAATCGTTTGTTGATGACCTGCCCAACGGAGTCAAGGATCTCAAGATTGTCACGACCATTGTACAGATGGGGCGGAGTCTGGGCTTCAAATTACTGGCGGAGGGGGTTGAACGGGTGGAACAACGCGATTGCCTGCGCAGCCTCGGGTGTAACGTCTATCAGGGCTATCTCTTCAGCAAACCGTTGCCGGCGGAGGATTTTGCACAGCTTCTGCTCCGGCAGAAGCTCGCTTCAGGCGGTGTCTGAAAACGGTTTAGCCTGAAGCCTGCCTGCCGGAGCAGCTGGAAAACTACAGCTGGCAGGTGGTACTCTTCATCGACTCAAGCTCCTTGACCACCTCTGCCGATTGGGCGCGACGCTGCTCCATATTGTCGAACATACCGTGTACCATGGCGCTGACCGACTCAACCGTCCGTCTGATCCTGCGCCCGTCTTCAACCTGACTGGAGGTTGACTGCACCATCTCGTGGGCCATCTCCTTGATGGTCTCGATCGCCCGGGCAATACTGCGGGTGGCCTTGGCCTGATCCTTTGAACCGTTAAAGATCTGGGTGGTCATACTGCTGATATCTTCCATGGAACGGGCAACCATCTGTACGCTCTGCGACTGTTCCTCCGTAGCCACCTTTATCTCCGAAGTCATTTCCATCGAGCAGACGGAACGATCATAGATAGCCTGCAGCGTCTCCCCCATCACATGCCCCAACTCTACTCCGCGATGCACCAGCACCTTGGTTGCGGTGATGTTGTCGGCAGCCTGACGTGATTCAAACATGATCTCGTCAATGATACTGTTGATCTCGCCGGTGGAGTGACCGGTCTGCAATGAGAGGTTGCGAATCTCATCGGCCACGACACCAAAGCTCTTGCCGTACTCTCCGGCCTGGGCAGCTATGATCGAGGCGTTCAGGGCCAGCAGGTTGGTCCGCTTGGTGATATCGTTGATGACGTTGACGATATTTTCAATCCGGGTGCTTTTTTCTGCCAGACGGGTAATGCCGGCGTAGGACTCCTCAACTGAATGTTGTATCTCTGCCAGCGAACCGATGGTTTCGTTTACTGCCGAGCGTCCTTCAGCGGTCTGGGCCTGCACCTGACTGGAAACCTCGTGAGAGATGGCGGCGCTCCGCTCAACACTGGTAATGTTTCCGGTGATCTGTTCCATGGCAGAGGCAGACTGGTGCACAATGCCGGTCAGGGTGTCCAGATTACGGGACACCTCCTCAATTGCCACCGATATCTCGTTGACCGCCGTACTGGTTTCATCAACGGAGGCCATGGCCCCCTCTGCAGCAGAGGCGATGACGGCAGCACCATCCACAACCGACTCGACGCTTCCTTTCAGGTCGCTCACATTGCGGGAATATTGATCACGATGGGACAGCAGGAACGAGAACGAGCTCTCCAGCTCGCTGGTCAGGGTGTCGATCGAGGTCAGCAGATTAATGCGGGTAATTGAATTGGCAACCTGATCGGCAAACAGCATGATCGTATCAAGATCAGATTCGTTCAGGGCCCGCCGTGAAAGCTTGTTATCAATGGCAAAGGCGCCAACCGACTCCCCTTTGACCACCATGGGACAGATGATGAAATTCTTTGAGCGCAGCACCTCAATCCGGTCATAAGGGGGCTGCAGATGATAGCTGTTGTCAAAGCGTGAGATGTCGTCAACCAGATAGGGCTTACGTTCAAGCATACTTTTATAGATCACGCCGATGGAAGGGGTCATCGGCAATTCAATCGTTTCAACATCACGGGCAAGGCTGCCGGTCGCCGTCACAAACCTGAGGCAGGCACCGTTTTTTGCGGTCATCAGCACATTGACCCGCTCATAACCCAGTACATCATGCAACCCTTCTGCGCAAAGCATCAGCACTTCATCAAGATTAAGCGAGGTCTGGATCCGGCTGCTGATATGATGAAAATTCTTGATATTGGTATCCAGTACCTTGAAACGGTTCTCAAAAATCTCTTTCTGTAAACCGACCTCATGATGCAGCTCATCAAGTTCCTGAGCACGGTGCTGCAGTTCATCACCATTTCTGCCGATCAGAAAGCCGACGGTCGCAAGTACCAACGATGTGCCAACCCCCATGTACAGATACAGGGCACGATGTTCGGCATCTCTGACAATATCCCCCAGCAGCTGTTCAATCAGTGACAGGGAGGGATCATGAAACATCACCAGCCTGAGGAACAACCAGCCCAGCGGAGCGCCGATACCAAGAAAAAAACCGAGCAGCGAGTATGTCTTGCAGTGACTACAGCGATTCATGCGTCCCCCTGACACTCAGCTTCCCGATGAAATTTTTTCTTCAATATCACTGAAAATCTCATCCATTACCTTTTCTGCATCAGCCATGTTGTAGGCGATGATGTTTCGCAGGTGGGTGTAGGAGTCGAGATCGATTTTTTCAAAACGGAAACCGATCCCGTCCTCCGTCACCCTGCTGACACGCCCCAGAAAGCTTACCGCTATCTCCGGTTCGGTTCCTTCAAGGGTAATCACCAGATCAGCCGTTTCTCCTTCCGTGAGACGTTCCGGAGTTTCAAGAAACAGGCCGTTCATGGAAAGATTACTGATTCTACCCTGAAAACTGCGGCCTTCAACCGTCGCGGTTGCAGTAACATGAAACGGAACACGGGAAAATTTTCTGGTACTCATGGCGTCACCTCATCCGGTCGTTATGCCTTGCCCGCTGACCCCAACACCGCTTCATTCTTGTGTTTGATCAGCTTCACCAGCTCCTTGCGGGCCTCGCCGAGATACTTGCGGGGATCGAACTCTTTGGGGTCTTTGGTAAAATACTCTCGTACCTTGGCGGTTACGGCCAGCCGGCCGTCTGAATCGATGTTGATCTTGCAGACCGCACTTGCTGCTGCCTGACGCAGCTGTTCTTCCGGAACGCCGACGGCACCTTCCATCTTGCCGCCGTTCTGATTGATCAGGTCCACATACTCCTGCACCACTGAGGAAGCGCCGTGCAGTACGATCGGGAAACCGGGCAGCCGCTTTTCACACTCGGCCAGGATGTCGAACCGCAGCGGCGGCACCGGTTGACCGGCCTTGAACTTGTAGGCGCCGTGGCTGGTACCGATGGAGATGGCCAGAGAATCGACGCCGGTCTTCTTCACAAAATCCTCCACCTCTTCCGGCTTGGTGTAGGTAGAATGCTCGGCAGAGACCTCGTCCTCAATCCCGGCCAGCACTCCCAGCTCACCTTCAACCGTCACATCAAACTGATGGGCGTACTCAACCACCTTCTTGCAGAGTGCTACGTTTTCATCGTACGGCAGATGGGAACCGTCGATCATGACCGAGGAAAAACCGCTGTCTACGCATGATTTACACAGTTCAAAGGAGTCCCCATGATCAAGATGCAGACAGATCGGGATGTTTGAGCCCAGCTCACGGGCCATCTGCACCGCCCCCATGGCCATAAAGCGCAGCATGGTCTCGTTGGCGTAGCTGCGGGCCCCCTTGGAAACCTGGATGATCACCGGCGAATTGGTCTCAACACAGGCAACCACAATCGCCTGGAGCTGCTCAAGGTTATTGAAGTTGTAGGCCGGGATGGCGTACTTGCCTGCCATCGCCCTGGCAAACATCTCCCTGGTGTTGGTCAGACCGAGTTCACTGTAATGCACCTGTTTTTTTTCCATGGTTTCCTCCTGGCGGATGTGATGGGGTGAAAGGTTCTGCAACCTTGCAAATACGTGGAAAAGAGTGTTTATATGTACCACTGAACACCCTGTATGGCAAGGGTGATCCCGGAAAAAACTACTCGGAGTACCTGAACAATGGTTCGCACTGTTCCGTTTGATACCTCTCTGCTCGACAGCCACTGCATCATTGATGCCCGCACGCCGCTGGAGTTTCATGAAGACCGTCTGCCCGGTGCCGTCAACGTACCGATCCTGACCGATGCGGAACGGGTAGAGATCGGCACGCTTTACAAACAGCAGGGGCCTCATCTTGCACGTATCCGCGGGCTGGAACTGACCTGCCATCGCTTTCCGGCTATTGTCGAAAGCATTGCCGATCTTGCCAACGGCAGACCGATACTGGTTTATTGCTGGCGTGGCGGCCTGCGCAGCGAATCCGTCGCCATGCTGTTGACCATGACCGGTTATCCGGTGGTCAAACTGGCGGGGGGCTACAAGGCGTTCCGCGCCATCGTCAGCTGTTTCTTTGCATCGGTCAGCCTGCCGGTGCAGCTGGTGGTGCTGCACGGCATGACCGGTTCAGGCAAGACCGAGTTCCTGCAGCAGCTGCCTGCTGAACGCTATACAACGATTGATCTGGAGGGATTGGCCCGGCACCGCGGCTCGGCCTTCGGTTCTCTGGGGCTGGGAGAGCAGCCCCCCCAGAAGCGTTTTGAGACCCTGCTCTGGAACGCCTTCCGCAAAGCCCCTGCAGATCGCCCGATTGTCGTGGAGGGGGAAAGCAAACGGATTGGCCGGATAACATTGCCCGGCAACCTGTATGAAGTCATGGCCGAAAGCACCAAGGTCTGGTGCGAGGTATCGACGGCAACCCGGGTCAGTCGCCTCTCTGCCGAGTATGCTCGGGAGGAGTACCGCCAGCCGATGGCCGAGGCGCTGGAGCGGATCAGGAAAAAGCTGGGCGGACCGCAGTACGAAGAGCTGTGTCAAAAACTTACAGCCTGGGATATTCCCGGAGTCGCCCAAGGGTTGATTGAACAGTACTACGACAAATTGTACTACCGGATCAGGAAATGGGAGCCTGAAGCCGTTATCAGCCTTGAAGACTACCGTACCGCCGAGCAGCACCTGGCACAGGTCTGCGGCGTTTGAGCGGCTACCGGAGGAGTTGGCGCATGCATCCGGCTGATCAAAGGGCAGTCAAGGTCTCGTGGAAAGTCAGCCTGCCCACGTTGTTGCTGGCCTGTCTGGCGTTTCTTGCACCACCTGCTCCGCTCAGTGCAGCAGAACCGCCGGAGATCAGGATAGAGGCCCAGGTCAACCTGCCCTATGTGGTGCAGTTCGGTTTCGGTTCATACAGTGTGGGGGGGATGACCACCAACACCTATCGGATTCCGCTGTCACACACGTTCAAATTGGGGGAGCAGCAGGATGACTGGCGCCTGAAGCTGACCGCCTACCTGGGCTACAGCCATTTCGATTTCGAAACCGGCCTGCTTGGCCCCAAACTGAGCGCATCCCAGGAATATCTTTTTGTACTGCCCCAGGCAGAACTGCTGATTCCGCTGCAACCAGGCTGGCAGCTCAAGCCGTATCTCTCCGCAGGAAGCGGCTATGGTTTCAACGGATCCGTACGGCTTGAAGGATACTGGAGCGAACCGCTGGATGACGGGTTTGACATTCTCTACGCCGGGGGTGTCAGCACCCTTTACGAGCTGCAGCTGCAGCATTTTGACGCAAGCCTGGGCAGCAGGCTGGGCTGGGCAGGGGAACTGCCGGTCGGCGGAGGAAACGGGCAGGGGTTTGGCACCTTTCAAACCGGTCTGGAGGTCAGGCATCCGCTGGGTATCTCGCTGGCGGGAAAACAGTTTGATCTGGCCGGCTCCTTCATCTACTACTATTTCTTCCCTGCAGCAGAGTTCACCATGCCGGGCCAGCAACGACTCAAGGTTTCCAACCAGTATGAGTTCGGGACCACCATCGGCATGGTAAAACCAAGCAAGCTCTGGATCTTTGAGGACCTGAGGATCGGTGTCAGTTATCGTTTTGGTGATGCCATGACCGGTTTTCGGCTGAATATGGGGTTTCCGTTTTGAATGCAGCAACCAGCCTCAACCAGCCTTGCCTGTTCTGATCTGGCAGGACCCGGCAGCAGTTCCGGTCTGAACTGTTTGAGTGACCACGCCAGCAACCCGGCAGATGATGCGCCCCGCAGTTCGGGCGGCACCTTCACCCCTAAAAACTCCAGACACCAGGCCAGCAGCTCGGACTCTTTACCGGTCATACGACCGTCGGCAAGCGAGACGGTGTTGTCACGCTTGCTTAACTTCTCCCCGCCCGGTCCGGTCACCAGCGGAAGGTGGCAGTACTTCGGCAACGACCAGCCCAGCAGTTGATGGATCAGCACCTGACGGGGCGTGGAGTCCAGCAGGTCATCCCCCCTGACCACCTGATTGACGCCGGTCAGATGATCATCCACCACCACCGCTAATTGATAAGCAAAGAACCCCTCAGCCCGTTTGACCACAAAATCACCGGATCGCTCCAGTTCAGTGCAGACCCTGCCGTGGCGCAGATCATCAAAGCAGACAGTCCGGCCATTGCTATGCAGCCGCCAGGCCCGTGTCTCTCGTCCGGTTGCCAGGCCGCTGCGGCAGGTGCCGGGGTAGGGGATCTCTTCGCCAGGGTGAGGGGCAGAGGCGCTGCGGACGATCTCGGCCCGACTGCAGCTACAGGGATAGAGGTGCCCTGCCCTGTGCAGCTGCTCAAAAGCCTCGGCATACTGCTCCGTGTTATTGCTCTGACGCGTTACGGGGCCATCCCACAAAAGACCGAACCGTTCCAGGGTGTGTAGGATGTCGTCTTCAAATTGCTGGCGGCAACGGTCCCGATCCAGGTCGTCAATCCTCAGCAGCCACTTTCCGTCACAGCTTCTGGCCATCAGCCAGCTGCCCACTGCTGCCGTCAATGATCCGGTGTGCAGCGGACCGGTGGGTGAAGGGGCAAAGCGACCGACAACCATCAGGACGCCCCGTCTGCTATTAACCGCCGTGCCAGCGCCAATTCTTCATCCTTTGAAGCGATCCGGCCATCCAGGCGGGCTGCCAGCAGCTGTTCCTTGAGGGTTCGAATGGCAGGCCCCCGCGCCACTCCCAACCCCTGCAGTTCGGTGCCGGTTACCAGTGATCGGACCTCTGCCAGATGGGTCAGGTAGTGTGACACCAGTCGCCGCAACTCTTCCCGCCCGCTGCGGGCCAGGCCGTAGAGCAGCAGTTCCACCGGTATGCCGTGCAGCAGCGAGTAAAGCTGACTGTTGCCGACCTCCTGTCCCCGTGTCAGGGCCTGACGCAGGTGCTGCAGCCGTTTGAGCGACTGATGACGATGGCCGAAAAGCCGTTCCATCAACCGTTCCGGTACGACCAGCCGCCGGCAGAGTTCAAGATACTGAGGGGAGTCAAGCCGGTCGGTCAAGGCCAGGAACCAGACGGTCCAAGGATCAACCGGTTTATCCAGGTAGAGCAGGTGATACCAGGCCAGCACCCGTTCAAGCTCATCAAACAGCTGCTCGCTGTCCGGCCCGCAGCGCAGGGCCGGATGGATGCAGGGCAACAGCCCCAGCTGAGCCATCCTCTTGATGGCCGGCGCCGGTTCCCGCTCATTGAGGATATGCAGCAGTTCTCCCTGCAGGCGATTTCCTCCGACCCGCTCCACCAGACCTGCCCGCACGGCCGAACGCAGCAGCCCCTCGGTATGGGGGTCAAGCCTGAACCCCAGCCGCTGTTCAAACCGCACCGCCCGGAAAGCCCGGGTGGGATCTTCGACAAAAGAAAGGTTGTGCAGCACCCGCACCCGCTTGTCCTGCAGATCTTTCTGGCCGCCGAAGAAATCCAGCAGACGACCGAAACGGCTGCTGTTCAGACAGATCGCCAGACTGTTGATCGTAAAATCCCTGCGGTACAGATCATGCCGCAGTGACGCCCGTTCCACCGTAGGCAGTACGCCGGGTGATTCGTAATACTCAAGCCGGGTACTGGCCACATCCAGCTTGCGTCCATCCGGGAAGACCACTACGGCAGTGCCGAAGGCATGGTGGGGTCGAACCCGACAGCCATGACGGGTACCAAAGTTCTCGGCAAAAAAGATCCCGTCACCTTCAACTGTAATATCAAGATCAAGGTTTTCCTGATCCAGCAGCAGGTCACGCACAAACCCACCCACGGCATGTACCGCAACCCCCAGTTCGTCACCGCCTTGCCCCAGCAGCTCCAGCAGTTGCACCGACTCTACAGGCAGGCGTCGTCTGATCAGGTTAGCAAGGTCCCGTTCTTTCGGCTCCGGCGAGAGCCGTTCAAGGTCGTACAGCAGCTCTCCATCGCTGCTGCTGCCGTGCAGGTGCCGCAGCAGGTCGGTACGGGTCACCACCCCCACCAGCTTTTCGTCACTGAACACCGGAACAAAACGACGATCACCACCCACCATCTGATCCATAACGGAATCAAGCGGCATCTCCGGAGTGGCCTCCATGAAGGCGGTATGCATCACTTCCGTCACCGGTCGCTCTCCAAGACCGTGGTAGACGGTCTTTTCAGCCACCTTGCGGGTAATGAACCCCAACAGGCGGTCTCCCTGCAGTACCGGCATGGCACTGTAGTTGTAGCGTACCAGCAGGTCCCGTGCTCCCAGTACTGTGGTATCAGCCGAAACGCTGCGTACCGGGGACGACATGACCTGCCCCACCGTCCGGCGTGGCCGGACCGCCAATAACAAGTTTCGCTCCAGCCGTTCAAGTACGGTTGCCAGGGACTCGCCCTTAACCGTGGCGGATGCTGCTGCAGGATGCCCGCCGCCGCCAAAGCCGCGCAGCAGTTCACCAACGTCAACCTCTGCCACCCGGCTGCGGGCCACCAGGTAAACCCTATCCCCCATGGCCACCACCAGTACCAGCAGATCCAGGTTTTCCATGTCCCGCATCATGTGAGCCAGACCGGCAATATCTCCCACATACCAGGGACGGACGGCATGGGCCACCGAGATTCGTACGCCGCTTATCTCACTGGTTTTAAGCGTTGACAGCAGGTCATGCAGCAGCTCAACCTGGGGCGTGGTCAGCTCCGGTGCCAGAATCTCATCGGTCAGGCTCAGGCGTGCGCCATGCTCAAGCAACCAGGCGGCAGCGCGGTAATCCTCCGGTGTGGCCGTAGGAAACAACAGGCGGCCGGTGTCTTCATGAATCCCCAGCAGCAGCAGGGTTGCCTCAGCCGGTGTCGGTGCAATGGAATGCTCACGCAGCAGGGCCGTCAGAATGGTTGCCGTGGCGCCGCAGGGGCGTACACACCCTCCTGTTGCCCGGATACTGTCGGCTGTTACAGGATGGTGGTCATACAGGTGCACTTCAAGGCCGGGCTTTTCCAGGACCTGGGCAAAGCGGGCAATCCTGGAGGCTTGTTGACAATCAACAATGATCAGGCGGGTGATCCGGTCGAGATTGATATCTTTTGAGCGGACAAAAGGCGGCAGCAGGTCGGGATGGCGGGCACAAAACTCACGCAGGTTTTTTTCCTGTGAGCCGGGAAAGCTGAGCAGAGCACCGGGATAGAGGCGGGCTGCTGCTGCCAGGGAACCCAGGCAGTCAAAATCGGCATTGACATGTGAGATTACCAGATCCATCAGCTCACATTCCTGCCGGCTTTGACTCCCAACGCCAGGCATCTTCTACAATGGTCTGCAACGAATCAAACTGCGGGCGCCAATCGGTCAACTGCCGGATCTTTTCGGCCCGGGCAACCAGACAGGCAGGGTCTCCTGGGCGACGCCCCTCTTCAACAACCGTAAAATCAACACCGCTGACTTTTTTTACCATGGCCAGCACCTCACGCACACTGCTGCCTTGACCATAACCAACGTTCATGGCAGTGGATGTTCCGCCCTGATCAAGGTAGCGCAAGGCTGCCAGATGGGCGGCGGCCAGGTCTTCAATATGGATGTAATCACGAATGCCGGTACCGTCCGGTGTGGGGTAGTCGGTACCGTAGATCGCGGTCCGATCCCGCTGCCCAAGGGCGGTCTGGCAGGCGATCTTGATCAGGTGGGTAGCCTCCGGGGTGCGCTGGCCGATCCGGGCCCGGGGATCTGCTCCGGCCACATTGAAGTAGCGCAGGGCAACGTAGCTGATACCGTGTGCGGCGGCAACATCACGCAACATCCATTCGCTCATCAGCTTGGAGGTGCCGTAGGGGTTGATCGGCGCCAAAAGCGTTTCTTCCGAGGCACTGCCCCCTTCAGGAAAACCGTAGACCGCTGCGGTACTGGAGAAGATGAAACGTTCAACACCAAACCGCACACAGCTGTCCAGCAGTCCCAGGGTATTGCGGGTGTTGTTGGTGTAGTATTTTAATGGCCGGGAAACCGACTCCGGTGCCACAATGGCCGCTGCAAAGTGCAGTACCGTCTTGAAACGGTGCTGTCTGAACAGTTCCTCAAGCGCATCACGGTCGGCAAGGTCTGCTTCGACCAGCTCTTCTCCATGCAACAGGGCATCACGGAATCCGGTGGAAAGATTGTCGTAAACCACCACCTGATGACCTGCCTCTGAAAGCTGCCGCACCACGTGGCTGCCGATATAACCGCAACCGCCGGTCACTAATAGTTTATCTGACATAGTACGTCCTTACAGGTAATGTTGAATATTGCAGCGAGCACGTTCCAGACGCTCTCTACTGTGGGCCTCCAGAGTCCAGACCGCCTGGGGTGCATACTGCTTCAGCAGGTCCGTCACCTTCCTGAAATCTATCTCTCCCTCTCCTACCGGAAGATGTTCGTCAGCCTGGCCGTGGTTGTCGTGCAGGTGGCTTTCCACAATATACTCTCCCAGAGCGTCAAACCATTCCTCAAACGATACCGTGGCAAACATATTAAAGTGACCGGTATCAAAACAGTGGCCAAACAGGGAACGGTCAAGCTGTTTAAGTACCTGCAGCAGGGTGGACGGTTCCTCTTCAAAGATATTCTCAAGGGCAACCCTGCAGCCGGCCTGCCGAATACGGTCCTGCTGATGCTGCCAGAAGGCAACCGTCTGTGCGACCCATCCCTCCACGGCAGAGCCGTAGGTCAGACGACTGTAGCCGGGATGCACAACAACAATCCCGGCACGCAGCAGTTCCGCACAGTCCAGGGTTTGTTCAACCCGCTGCCGGGTGACCTCACGTACTGCCCGGTCAACAGAACCGGGGTTGAGATCCATGAACGTGGCATGGATGGTACAGGAGAGCCCCCTGTCGGCAAGCTCACGAGAAAATATGCTCATCAACCCGGGATCCAGCGTATCAAGGGATTCCGAGGGGAGATACAGTTCCGGATTGATTCGCTGTTCCAGCAGATAGGATCGATGCTCTTCAAGCCGGGGCCAGGGTACGTGGGCGCAAAGCAGGCTAGGCATGGGCGGCAGCCTCCTGCTTGCGACGGTCGCTGTGGCCGGGCGATATTTGCTGTTGCACCAGCACTTCCAGTTTGTCCACTGAGCCGGGATCCCCCAACACGATCAGGGTATCGCCTTCATCAATCGCATCGTGGGGATTAGGATTGAAGATCATGTGGCCATGGGATTTTTTGATCCCCACAATAATCACACCGGTTTCCTTGCGAAACCCGGAGCTGATCAGGGTCTTCCCGGCAAAATCGGAGTCATTGGGGATGCAGATCTCTTCCATCTGCAGGTCAAGATGTTCACTGGCGGTAGCGATCTCAATGAAGTCAACCACGCTGGGACGCAGGATCGATTGGGCCATCCGCATGCCTCCAATGGCATAGGGCGACACCACCTTGTTGGCACCGGCCCGCTTAAGCTTCAATTCTGTTCCCTCCTCACCGGAACGGGCCAGAATATGCAGATTCGGATTCAAACCCCTGGCAGTCAGGGTGATATAGACGTTTTCCGAGTCTGAGGTAACCACCGAAACCAGCCCTTTGGCATGCTGGATACCGGCCCGGATCAGGGTTTCATCAAGTGTTGCATCCCCTTTCAACCAGAGATAACGATCATCCTCAATCCGCTCCAGGACCTCTGTATTATGTTCAACCACCACAAAGGGTACTTTATTGGCTGACAGTTCCCGGCAGATCATGGAACCGATCCGCCCAAAACCGCAGATGATGTAATGCTCTTTCAGGGCATCAATCTTTTTTTCCACCTTCTTCCTCCCGATGAGCTGCTGAATCTGACCTTCAAACATCAGTTGGGCAACACTGCTGACCAGGTACCCCAGCGTACTGACCCCGAAAATAATCATCAGCATGGTGAACAGCTTGCCCTGATCGGTCAGGTCGTGAACCTCCTTGAAGCCGATCGTGGCAAGGGTGATCACCGTCATATAGACGGCATCCAGCATCCCCCAGCCTTCAACCACCATGTAGCCGCTGGTTCCCAGGGTAAGCAGCAGCACAAGTACGGCAAGCGATATTTTCAGCCGTCGGACCGGATCCATGATACTCCC
>CAZOTC010000038.1:0-15961 GCA_964582605.1 uncultured Geobacter sp.
GCCGTAGCCCAAGAGCAGCTCGGTCTTGTTGCTGGTCCCCAGTACCAGAGCACCATAGAGCGCAGAGTGATCAAAAAGGATTGTCATCCGTTCCCGGGCCATCTTGTTGCCCCGACGCATGTTGTCTGCGTCAGGAAACTGCTCAAAATAGGCATCCACCATCGGCGTGATCGGTATGACACTGAACTGCACCCCGCTGGCCTCAGCCACCAGGCGGGCATGTTCCTCACTCTCCGGGTTGCTGGTCCTGTACGGCATACAGATGGCATGGACATTTTCAGGTCCCAGCGCCTCGGCAGCAAGATGACAGACCAGGGCAGAGTCAATCCCTCCTGAAAGCCCCAGAACCGCTTTTTTTGCCCCGACTTTCCAGATCTCGTCCTGCAGAAACCCCACCAGAATTCGACGCACCAGTTGTGTGTTGATGTTCAGCTGTGACATCAGCGGCTCCTTTCCCGGTCGATCCTGCCCAGTTCCTGCAAGGTAATACAGAGGCTTTCATCCCGTAACAACGGGGAAGCGATCCGCTCCCGCCTCAGATCTGCCTCAGCCAGGGTTGCTAGGGTCAGTGACGGTTCAAATTCCGGAGCAGCAGCCAGAATCTCACCTGAAGGAGTCACGACATGGGAACCGCCCCAGAAGCCGACACCATCCTCATAGCCAACCCGGTTGACATAAATCACCCTGCAGGTCAAAAAACGGGCGGCGGCAGTGGTCAGGTTGTGCCAGGCCAAGGCAGTACCCAGCTCTTCTTCTCCAACCCCGCGACCGGGACTGCTGGAGAGACAGACCAGTGTGGTTGCACCATCCATGGCTAGCAGATAGGGGGCTGAGAGATGCCACATATCCTCGCAAACAAGCAGACCTATTCTGCCGAACTTTGTATCAAAGGCACGAAAACGGTCACCGCGTCCCAGATAACGCTGTTCATCAAACAGACCGTAGGTGGGCAGGTAGACCTTGCGGTGCAGATGTCTCAGCTCGCCATCCTCAAACCAGGCCGCACTGTTGTAAAACTGGTAATCGTCGGTGACCTCAACAAAGCCGGCCGCAATGCTGATCCTGCGGGACAACTCTTTCAAGGCAGCTATCTCGGGACTACCAAGAGAAACGGCTACTTCAGGAACCAGGTCCTTCAGAAAGTAGCCGGTCAGGGCCAGCTCCGGCAGCACCGCCAGATCCGCTTGCTGACTGATGGCCTGTGCTACCTGCTCCTGTATCAGAGACAGATTATCCGCAATACGCCCCAACTTCGGCTTTATCTGCAGCAGTGCAACCCTCATGTCCATACAAACCTCCTTCAATAAGCCAGATCAAAGGCATTGACGATATGCTCCAGCTCATACTTAGTACCATCATGCAGCAAAACAGCGATGACATCAAACCGGGCAGACCGGTCATGCAGCCGGTTGTGTGAAAGCCAGGACAACGCCCCCTTGGCAATCTGGCGTTGCTTGCGTTGGTTCACAGCAAGTTGCGGCAGCCCATAGGCAAGATTACGGCGTGTTTTTACTTCGATGAAGACAATGCAGTCGTCCCGGTCTCGGGCAACTATATCCACCTCTCCACCACGGCTCCTGAAGTTACGCTCCAGCACGGTGTAACCGTTACGCAGCAGATGAGCCACAGCAAACTCCTCGCCCTGCACGCCGACAGCCTGATTTTGCTGACCTCTCGGCCTCACTGGGCAGCCCTGATCCGGTGATAGGCTGCCAGCTCCTGTTCAAAGCGATGTTTGTCAAGGGGGGCAAGACCGTTGGCGGACTCATTGAAAAACCGTTGCGGCAAGGTGTCGTGCCGGTCATAAAAACCACAGGCTCGATTGAAACTTCGCTCACGTTGTATTGTTGCTCGTCCGAGACGCAACAGGTCTGATGCACCAAAGCCCTCACCGGTTACAGCTGCCAGAATAGCAGCCAGCTCCTCAAGCTCAACCGCAGAACAGGTAAAACGGCAGAGCACCAGGGAATCAACCGCTGCGTTGGCATCTTCAAACATGGCTACAATGCGGGCCTTGCCATCAAAAGAGAAACGGTCAGTGGGGACCGGCTTGCGAAGGATTTCCGATGCGATCGGCCAGGCAGCCAGATGACTGCCGCCATGGGGCGAGGTGGCATATCCCAGGGCCAGAGCGGTTGAAGCCCGAGGATCGTAGGGGGGCAGTTCCAGACCTTTCACGGTCATGGCTTTTTCAGGTTGCCCCAACTGAACCGCAAGCTGTTCAGCCCCCTGGGCAAGGAGCTCTCCCCGTCCATCTTTTCCCGCAATTTCGCTCAACAGCTGCGGTATCCCGACCGTTGAAAGTTCCTGGCCGGTAATCTCCGACCAGGTCGCAAGGGAAGCGGCAGACGAAACCGGATCGAGCCCAAGTTCATGGCACTGGCGATATACGGCAATGATCTCTTCACAATCCGTAACACCACACAGACCACCAAACGCTGCCAATGCGTCATATTCAGGCAGGGCATAACCATCCGGCAGCTGCCGTTTGCAGGCCACCAGGCAATCGTGACAGCGACCGCTCAAAAGCTTGAAGCGATCTCGCAGAGCTGCAGTATTCCAACGGGTGCAGTCATCTGAAAACGGCAGAAAATTTTTGCCCGGCAGCATACCACGGTGTGCCAACAGATCAACAAGATTGGTGGTACCCTGATTGCGGATACCAAACGGCCCGAACAGAAACGGAGAGGCCCTGAAAAGGCGCATCAGATCTTCAAGTGCCTTATCAAAAGCCGAAGGGTTGGCAATCTCGGATTCCACCTCTCCCTGAACCATAATCGCCTTCAACCCCTTGCGCCCCATGACCGCGCCTAATCCCCCCCGGATGAACGACTCACCAGCCCTGGTTGCAACCGAGGCATACCGTACGCCGTTTTCACCGGCAGGACCGATCACCGCTGCACCTGCAAAGGGATTCAGATGCCGGAAGGTTGCGCTGACATCAAGCCCCTTTAACGCCGGTGCAGGGACAACTGATGCACCATCAGGGGTTACCTCAAGCAAACAGGGCGCAGCACTTGCTCCTTCCAGCACCAGTGCTGCATAACCGGTACGTTTCAAATGATGGGCAAACGCCCCGCCGCTGGTGCAGCTAAAGATGGTGGAAGTCAGCGGAGAGCGACCGGTAAGGACGCAACGTGTCGACATCGGGACAGGAGTATTGCAGAGCGGACCTGTCGTTAAAACAAGCGGCAGTGCGCTGTCAAGAGGATCACAACCGGAAAAATCACTCAGCAGAGCAGTACCCAGCACGCGGCCCCCCAGCCAGCTCTGTTCGATTTCAGCAGAAAGTAATTCCTGATGACACGTCCCGGTAGTAAGGTTAACCCTTAGTATCCGCCCCTTAGTAACCTTTGTCATACTGACTAGATTCAATCCTTGGCCATGGGCAGTTCAATCACCGGTTTTTCTGCAGCCCGGTACAACAGGAAGGTCTTGCCCAGTATCTGGGCGACATCTGCACCCGTTGCTGCAGCTAACGCTTCCGAGGCCTCATGCCGATCAAGCATACAGTTTTCCAATACCTTGACCTTGATCAGTTCGTGACAGGCCAGTGCAGCACCGGTCTCGGCAATGAGCGGCTCGTCAACCTCTTTTTTCCCGATCAGGATAACCGGTTTCAAGCCATGCCCCAGTCCCCGCAAATGACGTTTCTGTTTTCCTGTCAGCATCTGATTCTTTATCCTTTCAAGTCGTATGATCACGCAGACTCTGGGGTATAGCACACCCCCTGAATCCGGTACCAGCAGAATCATAACAGTCCGCAGTGCCTGCTGCAAAGAATGTGTACATTAATTGTCAGTTGTGCTATAAAACGAACGTTTTACATAAATTCGGGTGCGGAAACCGATCCGAGTATTCGCTTTCAGGAGAAGGCTGATTCCATGAAGTCAAGCAAATATCCTATTTCTCACGCATTAACCTCTTTCAATAATGCCGTTGTAACGCCACAGGAAACTCCCGTTGCAGCTGCAGCACAAAAAAATTCAGCAAAAGTCCATCGGCTTCCCTCTTCCATCTGGAAGAAGATGGCGGGAAAAGCCGGTAATCCGTTGGATAAAGCCATTGAACTGACCCGTGATTTCTTTTTCCGGGAGCAGTTGCCTGACGGCTATTGGTGGGCAGAGCTGGAGTCAAACGTTACGATTACAGCCGAATACATCATGCTGTTCCACTTCCTTGGCATGGTTGACAAGGAAAAAGAGCGCAAGATGGCCAACTATCTGTTGCGACAGCAGACCGAAGAAGGCTACTGGACTATCTGGCATAACGGCCCCGGCGATCTGTCAACCACGATTGAGGCGTATTTTGCCCTGAAACTGGCAGGCTATCCGGCTGATCATATTGCCTTGCGCAAGGCCCGCGACTTTATCCTTGAAAACGGCGGCATTCTCAAGTCCCGGGTTTTCACCAAGACTTTTCTGGCCATGTTTGGCGAGTTCTCGTGGCTTGGTGTCCCTTCCATGCCGATTGAACTGATGCTGCTGCCTGACTGGGCCTACCTGAATGTCTACGAATTCTCCAGCTGGGCCAGGGCCACTGTTATTCCACTATCGGTATTAATGGCTGACCGGCCGGTCTACAAGCTGCCCCCCCATGCCAGGGTGCAGGAGCTGTACGTCCGTCCTCCACGGCCCATAGACTATACCTTTACCAAGGAAGACGGTATCTTTTCGCTGAAGAACTTCTTCATCGGCATTGACCACCTGCTTAAAATTTACGAGACCAGTCCGATCCGCCCTTTCAAAAAACAGGCAACCGCGAAGGTTGAACAATGGATCCTTGAACATGAAGAGAAGACCGGTGACTGGGGCGGCATTCAGCCGGCCATGCTCAATGCCATTCTTGCGTTGCACTGCCTTGGTTATGCCAATGATCATCCGGCAGTGGCAAAGGGCCTGGAGGCGCTGGCCAATTTCTGTATTGAAGATGAAGACACCCTGCTGTTGCAGTCCTGCGTTTCGCCAGTCTGGGATACTGCCCTAGTGCTGCAGGCCATGCTGGAAGGCGGTATTCCCCATGACCATCCGGCCCTGATCAAGGCTGCCCAGTGGTTGCTTGATCGAGAGGTACGGATCAAAGGAGACTGGAAGATCAAATCACCTGATCTGGAGCCCGGCGGCTGGGCCTTTGAGTTTCAAAACGACTGGTATCCCGATGTTGACGACTCTGCAGCGGTCATGATTGCTATTAAGGATATCAAAGTCAAGAACACCAAAGCCCGGCAGGATGCAATCCGTCGCGGCATTGACTGGTGTCTGGGCATGCAGAGCGTGAACGGCGGCTGGGGTGCTTTTGACAAGGACAACACCAAGCATTTTCTGAACAAGATCCCCTTTGCCGATCTGGAAGCGATGATTGACCCACCCACGGCTGACCTGACCGGACGGATGCTTGAGCTGATGGGTAATTTCGGCTACTCTAAGGAACATCCCCAGGCGGTCGAAGCCCTGCAATTCATCAAAGACGAGCAGGAACCGGAAGGTCCATGGTTTGGGCGCTGGGGCGTCAACTACATCTACGGCACCTGGTATGTCCTGATCGGCCTTGAGGCGATCGGTGAAGACATGACGCAATCCTATATCAAAAAAGCGGTTAACTGGGTTAAGGCCAAGCAGAACCCGGACGGCGGATGGGGCGAAGTCTGTGACTCGTACTGGGACCGAAACCTGATGGGATGTGGACCCAGCACCGCCTCCCAGACATCATGGGCCTTGATGGCCCTGATGGCTGCCGGCGAAATCAGTTGTCAGGCTGTTGAACGGGGGATTCAGTATCTGCTGGCCACCCAGAACAGTGACGGCACCTGGGACGAGGACGCCTTTACCGGCACCGGTTTCCCCAAATACTTCATGATCAAGTATCATATTTACCGCAACTGCTTTCCGCTGACCGCACTGGGCAGATATCGACGCCTGACAGCAGGATCAGACAGCAGATAACGCACTAACCGGCAGGACAAGCCGACCACGGGAAGCCCCGCTGTTCAAGACGGGGCTTTTCCCATTTTGGAGATAGTTGCAGATGAAGACATTTGTTACCGGCGCCACCGGATTTATCGGCGCCAGCATCGTACGTGAGCTGCTGAAGGACGGGCATAAGGTTACTGTGCTGGCACGGCATGGTTCCGACACAGCCAATCTGCAGGGGCTTGATGTTACTATCCTGCGGGGTGATCTGCATGATCAGCAGCAGCTTGGCAACGGCATGTCCGGGTGCGATTGGGTCTTCCACGCAGCAGCTGATTACCGGCTCTGGTGCCCGGACCCGCAGGTCATGTACCATGCCAATGTGGCTGGCACTCGTACCCTGTTATCTGCCGCACTTGCCTCAAACGTCACAAGGGTGGTCTACACCAGCAGCGTCGGCACCCTGGGTAATCCTGGCGACGGCAGACCCGGCACCGAAGATACACCGGTCAGCCTGCAGGACATGGTTGGAGATTACAAAAAAAGCAAATATCTGGCAGAGCGTGAGGCTGAAAAATTCGTTGACAAGGGTCTTGGCCTGATTATAGTCAACCCTTCCACCCCGGTGGGGCCTTTTGACATCAAACCAACCCCCACCGGTAAAATTATTGTGGACTTTTTGAACCGCAAGATGCCGGCCTATCTGGACACCGGCCTCAATCTGATTGCGGTTGAAGACTGCGCGCGGGGACATATTCTGGCCGCTGAGAAGGGGCGTGTCGGCCAGAAGTACATCCTGGGAAACCATAATCTCACCCTGTGCGATATCTTCAACATGCTGGGGCAGCTGACCGGATTGACTGCCCCGAAGGTGAAACTTCCGTACACACCGATACTGATGGCCGCCTATCTGAATGAAGCAGTGTCACGCCTGACCGGCAGGGAACCTCTGATTCCGCTGGCTGGTGTGCAGATGGCAAAAAAGTTCATGTTTTTTGATTCCAGCAAAGCTGTGCATGAACTGGGGCTGCCGCAAAGCCCGGTGCATGAGGCCCTTGATCGGGCCGTAACCTGGTTCCGCACCAACGGTTACGCATCTTGAAGAGGACTTACGCAATGATTCTCGAAACCATACAATCACCAGAAGATCTCAAAAACCTGCCTCCTGAGCAACTTCCTGAACTTGCTGAGGAAGTGAGGGAGTTTTTGCTTTCTACCGTTTCTGAAACCGGCGGACATCTGGGTTCCAACCTGGGAGCGGTTGAACTGACTCTGGCACTGCATTACTGTTTTACTACCCCTCAGGACAAGATTGTCTGGGATGTGGGACATCAGGCCTATACCCACAAGATCCTGACCGGCAGACGTGATCGGTTCAGTACTCAACGTCAGTACAAAGGTATATCAGGATTCCCCAAACGATCTGAATCAGTGCATGACGCCTTTGGCGTTGGCCATGCATCGACCTCCATCTCGGCCGGTCTGGGGATGGCAGTTGCTGATCACCTTGACCAGAAGAAAAACAACGTCATTGCCGTTATCGGTGATGGATCACTGACCGGCGGAATTGCCTTTGAGGGCCTTAACCAGGCCGGTCACCTCAAAAAGAACTTCATCGTCGTATTAAACGACAATGAAATGTCCATATCAAAGAACGTCGGTGCCTTTTCCGCCTTTGTCTCACGCAAGATGACTACCCGCCATTTCCGCGAACTGAAACGTGAGATGAAAGAACTGCTGACCAATATCCCGGCCTTTGGCAAGGATATCCTCAAATTTGCCCGCCGCGCTGAAAACTCCCTGAAAGGTTTTCTGACCCCAGGTGCCCTGTTTGAAGCGTTGGGGTTTGACTATATCGGTCCGATTGACGGCCACGATCTGCCCAACCTGATTGAAGTCTTCAACAATGCCAGGGAATTTGACGGGCCACTGCTGATCCATGTCATGACCACCAAGGGCAAGGGCTACCATCCTGCGGAAACCATGCCGGACAAGTTTCATGGTGTGGGTGCCTTTGACCTCTCCACCGGCAAGGCGCCCGCCAAGGCAGCCTCCCTCTCCTATACCGAGGTGTTTGGCCGTACCCTGGTTGATCTGGCTACAGAAGATCCTAAGGTCGTTGCCATTACCGCAGCCATGCCGGACGGTACCGGCCTGAACTATTTTGCTGATGCCTTGCCTGAACGCTTCTTTGATGTGGGCATTGCCGAACAGCACGGAATCTGTTTTGCAGCCGGACTTGCTGCAGACGGCTTCAAACCGGTTGCAGCCATCTATTCTTCTTTTATGCAGCGTGCCTACGACCAGGTCTTTCACGACGTCTGCCTGCAGAAGCTGCCGGTGGTGATAGCCATGGACCGCGCCGGTCTGGTTGGAGATGACGGGCCTACCCATCACGGGGCGTTTGACCTCTCCTTCATGCGTCACCTGCCGGGCCTGACATTCATGGCTCCCAAGGACGAGAACGAACTGCGTCACATGCTTAAAACCGCACTGGATCTGAAGGCACCGGTTGCCCTGCGCTATCCGCGAGGCGCCGGATACGGTGTGCCACTGGACAAAAAACTGGTGACTCTGCCGATCGGAAAAGGGGAGCTACTGCGGGAAGGCACGGATCTGACCATTGTTGCCATCGGTTCAACCGTCATGCCGGCGGTCAATGCTGCTGAAAAGCTTGCAGAACAAGGCATCAGCGCTGCGGTGGTAAATGCCCGCTTCATCAAGCCGCTGGATACAGACCTTATCCTTGGTCAGGCCAAGACAACCGGACGAATCATGACCGTTGAAGAGAATGTACTGCAAGGCGGTTTTGGCAGCGCAGTACTGGAGCTGTTACAAGACCACGGCATGTATCAGGTAAAGGTCAAGCGACTTGGCATAGCAGACCAGTACATTGAGCAGGGTTCCCAGTCCCAGCTCCGCAAGGACGTGGGGATTGATTCCGAAGGTATAGCAACAGCTGCAGCAGCATTTTTTCATACCTAACCACAACCCAGCAGTGTCAATTTTTCGATGAGTTCAAGGCGTTCAAGGAACTGCGCGGAGGCGTACTAAAATATACGTCGCACAAGCGGTTCCGCAGAACGGCAAAGAAATCGCGGAAAAGTGTCACTGCCACACGAGGATTACATGCGTTTCCCCTGGCGTTTAAACTACGATTTAACCAAGTACATTATTAAAAACAACCTGAACAAGGTTGAAAGATATCCGCTGGTACTGATGCTTGAACCGACCCATCTCTGTAACCTGACCTGCTCCGGATGTGGACGAATCCGGGAATATGCCGACACCATCAACGACATGATGTCGTTGGAAGACTGTCTGCGCTCGGTTGATGAGTGCCCGGCTCCGGTCGTTACCATCACCGGCGGAGAGCCGTTCTTGTATCCCCACATCTTTGAACTGACCAAGGGGGTGCTGGATCGCGGGCGACATATCATGTTCTGCACCAACGCCGTGCTGATGGAAGAGTCTGTTAAAAAGATGCAGCCCCATCCCAACCTGACCTTCAACGTCCATATGGATGGTCTTGAACAGACCCACGACCGGATACTGGAGCGTAAAGGCTGTTTCAAGACCGGCATGGCAGCCATCAAGGCGGCCAAGGAAAGAGGTTTCCGGGTCTGTACCAACACCACCATCTTTACCGATACCGACCTGGTTGAGATCGAGATGTTGTTTGCCCAACTGGAAGAGATGGGGGTTGACGGCATCCTCGTTGCCCCCGGTTTCAGTTACGAAGCGGTTGAAGAAGAGAAGATGTTTCTGCAACGACTGGAGATTGAAAAGAAGTTCCGTCAGGTCTATGAAATGAGCAAGAAGCATCGCTTCTGGTCTACCCCGATGTACCTGCGCTTCCTCAAAGGCGAGAAAAAGCTGCAATGCACCCCCTGGGGCAACCCGACCCGCAACCCGCAAGGCTGGAAGGCCCCCTGCTACCTGATCACCGATGGCCATTATCCTACCTTCAAGGAGATGATGGAAAAGGTCAACTGGGACAGTTACGGAGTGGGCAGAGATCCACGTTGCGCCCAATGCATGATGCACTGCGGCTTTGAACCGACTGTGGTGACCGAAGTCGGCAAGAGTCCGAAAGACATACTTGAAATGCTGCTCTGGAACCTATCGTAATCTCAGGAACGGAGGAGCTTTGAGCGAAGAATCAGAATTTCCAACGCATATGAAGCTTTCTGGCAGAGTTCCGTTATCTGTATTGAATTAAGACTCTCTATTGCATCACAAAAAAGTGCCGCAACAACCTTGTGCTGTACAAAGATAGGAAAAAATGCGCAAGGGCCGCCTGAGAACTGAATCGTGTTGAAAAAAGCCTGAGTGCCGGGAGTCATTGTTTGCACAACGCACGGTTTTTTGGTGACTACAGCCAGTTGAAGTTCAGGTAGAGTAATCATTGGTGCAGAATAAGACTCAAAATCCGTGACCGCCTTCTTGTTTGAAGAGGCTTTCCAGCCACGGGCAGTGGCATCCTTGATCATGAGCAACGCCGAACTCTTCGTAAATCCGGACAAAAAAGCAAGGACCGCCTTTGCTACGTCATCCCGTGATGTAGCCTTACTCAAGCGCTCCGCAGCATCTGAAAGTGAGCGTGGATATTCATCCTGTTGCATAGCCCCGGAATACAGCTCATCATACAGTAAGGCGGTATCTTCTGCTTGAGTCACCTCTCCAAGGTCTTTCCACTCAACCCCGTTAATAATAACCGGACCTGTCTCTTTACTGATTGTTTCGACAGCCTCAGATGGAGTAACTGCTGCAGTTTTCGAAAACCTGGGGAGGAATCTGCCTGGACGCGGGATACCGAAAATCTGTTCCAGAAAAAGATCCATCGCATAACCTGAAACAACAACAGGCTCAATTTTTCTCCCAATAAATTTTTCGAGTTCTTGTTGCTTTTTATGGGTTAAATCATGGTCAATAGCGAGACTAAGTGTATCCCTCTGCATTCCGACCGGGATGATCCGATATTTTTTAATTACTGTCGGGGCAAGTTGAGATAGATATCGATTTCCGGCAAGCATCAACTGGTCTTTGGTGAGGAATGGGTAGCCGGTTTGAATAGCGAGACAACGCGCAAGCTCATCATCAGTCACATAGCCCATCTCAACCAGGCAGGTTCCCAGCTTGACGCCATGCAAAACATGGTTTTCAAGTGCAGAATCCAGTTCTCTCCCGGTAAGGACCTTTTCTGAAAGAAGTACTTCACCAAGCCTGGGCATAGCAGCACACCTCACAACAGTTTTAATGACACGTGCTCAACAGGGCTTTGAAAAACGTTTACGACGCCATGATAATCACATCAGACTCCAAGTCAAGCTGCCAGACAGCTTTCAGTTCGGAGATGAGTGACAAATTGTTTTTTTTATTCTACTATTGCCCCATGTTTCAATCTGGAACCCGATACCGTTTTCTCCTTGTTCTGCTGTTTGTCCTTTTCCCCCTGACCTCACAGGCAATACAGTCCCGACACCCCCAACTTATCTATCCTTCAGCACAGAGGATTGTTGTTTTTGTAGCCGACGGCTGAAGTTATTGCACCAGGGTGGAAAGTTTTTTCGCCCAACGCGGCATACGCATTGAAGTTCGTGATATCCAGAAGCAGCACCGCTGGTATCGCGAATGGCACGACCACTTTCATGGAGATATCGTTCCGCTGATTGTCTTTGATAACGGCAACCGTGTGATTGATGGTTTTGACCCAGTAACAATTAAAAAAGCCCTGAAAGAAACAGGGATGTATCCACAGAAAAAGAGACAGCCGTGAGCACAAATGAAACAACGATCATTATCGATACCCACTGCCATATTTACTACGACGACTTCAAGCAGGATTGGGATCAGATGCTTAGCCGTGCAGCTGAAGCAGGGGTCAAGGGGATGGTTGTGGTTGGGGCAGATCCGGTCACCAGCCGCCAGGCAGTTGAGATAGCCACCAGTCACCCCACCATCTTTTGCACGGTGGGTATTCATCCCCATGATGCTGCAGGGGTTGAAGAAGCCACCTTCACAGCACTGGAGGAATTGGCGCGGACAACTCCAAAATGTGTCGCTATAGGCGAGATCGGGCTTGATTTCTATCGCAACCGCTCCCCCCGTGAGGACCAGGAACGGGTCTTCCGGCGTTTCCTGCGTATGGCCAATGAACTGGACAAACCGGTGGTAATCCATGACCGGGATGCCCATGCCGAAACCCTGGCCATGATCAAGGAGGCTGGTGTCACCCGTGGCGTGATGCACTGTTTTTCCGGTGATCTGGACTTTGCCCGGCAGTGTATTGAACAGGGGTTATACCTTTCTATCCCCGGAACCGTCACCTATCCCTCCAATGAACAACTGCGCGAGGTGGTCCGTACTATCCCGCTGGAACGACTGCTGCTGGAGACTGACTGTCCCTACCTGTCGCCGGTGCCCCATCGCGGCAAGCGCAATGAACCGGCCTATACCCGTATCACGGCTGAAAAGGTGGCCGAACTGCGTGGTCTGACCGTTGAAGATGTGGGACGGATCACCACCATGAATGCCGGACGCCTGTTCGGCATCCCGCTTTGGGATGACTCCACCAAGATCGCCTACCGAATCAGGAATTCGCTCTACCTGAACATCACCAACCGCTGCTCAAATCATTGTACCTTCTGTGCAAAGTTTGATGAGTTTACCGTCAAGGGACACAACCTGCTGCTGGATCACGAACCTGTTTTTGAAGAGGTGATGGCAGCCATTGGCCGGCCTGAAGGGATAGATGAGGTGGTATTCTGCGGTTTCGGAGAATCACTGCTGCGTCTGGATCTGGTCAAGCAGGTGGCACAGGCCTTGAAACTACGCGGCTACAAGATCAGGATCAACAGCGATGGTCAGGCCAACCTGGCCCATGGCCGCAACATCCTGCCTGAGCTGAATGGGCTGGTTGACAGCATCTCCATCAGCCTGAATGCGCCGGATGCCGTAACCTATGACAGGTTCTGCAATACCCCTTTTGGTGAAGCGGGCTGGCAGGGTGTGTGTGATTTTCTGCAGGAAGCGCCCCGCTACATACCGGATGTAACTGCTACAGCAGTCACCATTCCCGGCATTGATATTGAGGCCTGCCGCAGCATTGCTGAAGGGCTGGGGGTGAAGTTCAGGGTGCGGGAGTATGCTGAAGTTGGGTAGCGTTATTCCTATCACTCAGATGTTCTTCATAAATCCTTTTGAGATAGGTATGTGAAACCGATTTCTTAAACTCCTTCTTAAAGTATTCGGACAACTGTCGCCATGAGAGCTGCTCCTCTTCTCTCAACCTGACCAGCTCTCCGAGATACTTTTTCTCAAGCGCAGCACGCAAGCGATGCTTATGCTGCTTGCGCGGTTTTATCGGTTGACTTCCATTACCAGCCTGTTCAATCCAGAGCAGCTTCAATACCTCCAGAAATGCCGCGTAACTCGCCTCCGGGGCCTGATGTGCCGTAAATCTGCCATGGGCAAGCCATTCCTTGAACAGCTCGCGTTGTCGATGGTGTACCTCAATCCGCAGATCTTCTTCAAGCCGGGCATACAGTTCTCCCAACGCCGTACGCTGTTCCTGCCCCAGTCCAGTCAGAAAAGCTATGATCTTCTGATCGTACACAGGTTTAGTAGGTCATACTGGCTGCATTCAGGAGTCCTATGGCAACCGAGAAAAAAGCCAGCAGGGCCGCAGCTGCAGACTGGTTTTCTTCAATCTGCCTGACCAGGTCCTTAAAAATCGTCCGCACAACAGAGAACACCAGAATCTGTACCACCATAGCCACCAATGACCAGATCAGCATATCAATAAATCCAACACTGTGGGTAATGGCACTGTGCAGCGGCAGCACAAACCCGATCAAAGCCCCGCCAAAGCTGATTGCCGGAGCAATCTTGCCTTCACGTACCAGCTTCAGTTCATCATAAGGGGTCACCTTGCAGTAAATGGCACAGAAGGCCAGCAGATAGACCAGCGCTGCGACAAAATACTTGCAGAAATCAATCAACCCCTGAAAAGATTCAAGTTGCATTCCACTCATGATAAACCTCCGTCTGTCTGATACAAGAATCAGGAAAAATAATGGGGTAAAAATCTGCTGGCATTAGTGGTTACCAGTTGCCGGTCCTCACGAATGCCGATCCCGGCTGACTCTCCTGCCACAACCCAGGAACCGATCACCGGATAATTTCCGTCAATACAGGGGATGGCAGCCAGCTGCTGGTACACTGGAGCCTTACCGCCATAGCTGCCATCAACCTCATGTACCCGGCCGTTATGATGTACGGTCACGTTCTCCCCCTCGCGGGAAAGCAGCGGCTTGGTAACATAATTGTCCCTGAACGGTCCCGGCTCAAAGCCGGCCCGCAGCAGGTTGTCGTGCCCTTCAAACAGCTCCCACATAATCGCCAGCAGACCTTTATTGGAAAGCAGCATCTTCCAGGCCGGTTCGATCATCCGAACCCTGGCTGTTGCCAGCTTACGACCAAAATATTCATTGACCAGCCATTCCCAAGGATAGAGCTTGAACATGACATCAATCGGCCGGTCATCCAGATCAACATAGCGCCCTTCAACCTCTTCATAACCGATGTCGTTCATAAACAGCTGTGTTGTTGTCAGCCCGGCCTGAATGGCCGTATCCCGCAGATATTCCAGATTGCCGAAGTCTTCGGGCGCATCAGCTACACAGGCAAAATGAAGTATTGAGGAGATCCCCATCCCTTTCCAGGCCTCAATCAACCGTTCATGAATCGAGTTGAACTGGTCGGCCTCAGGAAACAGATCCTGCATCCAGAACCACTGGATTACCGACGCCTCAAGCAGGGATGTTGGCGTGTCTGCGTTGTATTCCAGCAATTTTGGCGGGTTGCGACCGTCATAGGCCAAATCGAAGCGGCCGTATAACGAAGGTTCATCCTTGTCCCATGAATCAACAATCAGCGGAACGGCATGGACAGGTATCTGGAGCTTCTCAAACAGGTCTTTGTCAATCACATACTGGGCTGCTTCAATACAGCGCTCCTGCAGCTCATTGGTAGCATTTTCCAGCAGGTCAATTTCGGAACTGTCAAAACGGTAGCAGGCAGTTTCATCCCAGTATGGCTCACCATCAATCGTATGATACAGCATCCCCTGGGATTCGACGGTCTGCTGCCAGTTCATGCGAGGCGGTTGCACGCTGCGCTGCATAAACTAACCCCCGAAGGAGGAATGAAAAGAGGAAAGGCTGCCAAAGCCTCCGCGTGAGACAGAAATGGTTTTGACAGAACGACTGCCCTGCCCCGCATAGGTCCGACCGGCAGTAAAGCGGGGGCCGTAAAAATAGCCGTGACTGTAGTTTTTGTCCCCCTGCTTCACCTCTTCACAGTTCTTGGGATCGTTACCCCAGTCATCAAGGCAGTCCTGCCTGTTTTTGTAAACATGGCGATCATCCTTGCCGCAACCACCAAGGGCCAGCATGCCGCCGATCAGGACCAGTGATATTTGCAGGGTGCTTCGTCTGCGCATAGGTGGCTCCATCAGATGAGATAATCAACAGGTTGTATATGCCTGACAGTAACGGTATAGATATACCAGCTAATGACATTCATGCAAGCAGCAGGAGTATTTTTTATGGAGACAGCATGTTGCTTTGAAAAGACAGCTGCCGACTCGGTCCGCTGCCGACTCTGCCGCCACCGTTGCAGCATTTCAAACGGCGGACGCGGACTCTGCCGGGTGCGTGAAAACCGTGACGGTCAGCTCTATTCGCTGGTTTCAGGCATTATTGTAGCCGAACATATTGATCCGATAGAGAAGAAGCCGCTCTATCACGTACTGCCCGGCTCCCGTTGCTATTCAGTTGCTTCAGTCGGTTGCAATTTCCGCTGTCTGCACTGCCAGAATGCCGATATTGCAAAATATAATGATCAGGGAACAGGCCGGATGCCGGGGCATCTGGTTCCTCCTGAAGAGTTGCTTCGTCGTGCCCTGCAGGAAGGCTGCAGAACCATTGCCTATACCTATACCGAACCAACGGTCTGGTTTGAGTATGCTCTGGCAGCAAGCCGGCTTG
>CAZOTC010000039.1:0-15541 GCA_964582605.1 uncultured Geobacter sp.
GATCAAAATGAACCCCCTCGGCCAGCAGGTCAGTGGAGACAACCACCTGCCTGCCGGCAGAGGGGGAAAGTAACGCTGCATCATCGCCGATGCCCAATTCAGGCGCCGTGGGCTGGGGGAAACGGGCACGAATCTGATCGATCAGACCGAATTCGCCGAGAGAGGAGAGAGAAGAAGCAGTGTGCATCAGTATAGTACTCTGCCACTGAACCTGATCACAGTTGCCGTACCCGCATCCTGTGCTCATCAAGTACCACTAATGATCCGGGCTGAAAATCAGGATTCATGTCGCACAAGATTGTAAGCGTTAGTATGACATTCTCAGCTGTCGGCAGTTTCAAACGCAGGTAGATAATACCGTAACAGGGGTGATTGTTGTTGATAGCCAGTGTCCCGAAATCCGAATCATGGGTTACCACAAACCGCTGTTGTTTGTTTGCCAGAGAGAGCAGGTTCAGATCAGTAGTCCCCTGCAGTCCAGATTCCTTGACATCATAGACGTCAAAGCCGTTTGCTCGAAAAAACGAGACCACTTTGGGAGATATATTTTCATCGGTCAGTAATTTTAGTTGATTAAACTGCATCAGGCAGCCTTGAGATCGAGATATATTTCGTTTTTCATGGCATGTGCGGCGTATGCCAAACAGGCGCTTAAGGCCTCTGGAGTCAGGTGCGGATAATCGGCAAGGATTTCCTCTCTTGAAACACCTGCGGCATAGAGCTCTAAAATAAAGTCAACTGAGATGCGGGTACCGCGAATAATCGGCTTACCACCCAAAATAGCCGGGTCTGCTGTTATTAAAGATGCCATGGCAATGTTCCTCTCTTATCGGATGTGCTATTATTTACCTTTTTCTCATACACCACTTCACCCTTGTTTATCTCCTGCCTAAACGCCGCTAATGGGTCGCAGGGCATGGCAATCGGCACCAGATCTATGGGGATGATGCTGGAGATGTCACGTAGCTTTTTTCTTAAGGCAAGCGACAAGGTCGGATAATCGTCACTGGAGTTGCAGAAAACAGCCAAATCCAGATCGTTTGGCGATTCAGAGTCAATAAAAGACCCGAATATCACGATCTTTTCTATCGTGCCGTCATCAATAAAGGCAGTTCGCAGCTGTCGGCGTATGTTCTGTTTGTCAATGAGAGGCATGTGCTGTCCCTGATGATCAAGCTGTTAAGGGGAAAATTCTGACCTGATTATCGTTACATGATTGTCTCAGTTCGGCATTGCTTTAACATCAAGTCAAGCCCAGTTTGCTCTTTCTTAATGTCTTCTTTGAATATGTCAACCGACGTATTTCTGCAAGAATGGACTCAAGATTTCTTAAGTCGTTGTCGCTGGTTATATTTTCAGAGCTGCTGTGTTGTATGTCATAGCGTGCCTTCAATGTCTGGACAACTGATGAATTGCTGTTTAGCCGTTCATTTTCATCAGAGTATTTATTCAGATAATTGTGGATATTGTTTTAACAGGAATGTATCCTTTCAACCTTAATACAGCCTGAGCTTGGAACTTGCTGCTATAATTTCAAAGTGACGGTCACGACTAAACAGCAGCAGGTTATGTTGTAGAGCAAGTGCTGCAATGGTTGCATCGGTAGTAGGTACGGTAATTACTTTTGTCCGCAGGAGTCGATACAAGTTAGCAGCCTGCAGCCAGGTTTCTCTGTCTGCATCCACAAATGGAAATCTTAGCAGCCGTTCCTGCACCAGATCAAAGTTGCGTGCCCCTCGTATCCCTTGCAGCACCTCTTGCAACACAATACCACAGAGCACCACCTGATTGTGGCCGACAATCAGTCTTGCAAGGTTTTCGGCTACGGTGCTATTCGGTGACTGAAAGAAGTCTATCCAGACAGAGGTATCAACAAGAACCATCGCGTCCCTGCCGCATCTGCTCAAGATTACCTTCCCAGGCAACCTTCCCTCTCAGTTCAAGTATTTTTTCAAGCTCACGTTGTTCAATCAGATGTTTAAGGGCATAGGTGACCACATCGACCTTCTTTTTCAAGCCGGTGCAGGTTTTAGCCTGCTCATAAAGTGAGTCATCAATATTTAGAACGGTTCGAGCCATGGCATCCCTCTCGCAAAAAACGATATCATTTTAAAATAAAAATATATCAATCCAAAAAACTGCGCAACGTTTTACTGCGCCAAAAACAAAAGGGCATGATGCGTGTGCGCCATGCCCCTTACTATCAATCACCAGCAGATGTTTATTCAGCTTCATCAGCAAGCCGTTCAGCTACAGACTGCTTTGCCTGTCAACGTTCTGCTGTAATACCAGGTGTTACTACGGCAGTGACAATGCCTCGTAGTGCCCGCAACGGCTTTACTGCTACAGGAGTATGGTTTCCCATGTTGACTGTTGCCTTCACGCCGATATCTCTTTACTCGTCCTGACCACCACCTTCGGTGTGGCCGGCTTTGCCTTGCCCTTGGGGACTGGAATCGGAAACTTCTCAAGGGCCAGTTTCAGCACCTCGTCAATCTCTTTCACCGGTATGATTTTGACCTTCTTCTGCATCTCCTTAGGGATATCCTCAAGGTCTTTTTTGTTATGCTCCGGTATGATGACGGTCTTCATACCTGCCCGCACCGCAGCCAGGATCTTTTCCTTCAGACCGCCGATCGGCATGACCTTGCCCCGCAGCGAAAATTCGCCGGTCATGGCCACATCCTTGCGGACCGGAACTTTGGTCAAGACCGAGACCAGGGCAGTGACCATGGCGCAGCCGGCAGAGGGGCCGTCTTTGGGCACCGCGCCGGCCGGTACGTGGACATGGATCTCGTTTTCCTGGAACCATTCCGGCTTGATGTGGAACTCGTCGCCATGGGAGCGGATGTAGGCCAGGGCAGCCTGCACCGACTCCTTCATCACATCCCCCAGCTGGCCGGTGAGGGAGAGCCCCCCTTTGCCCGGCATGGTGGTGGCCTCGATATGCAGTACCTCGCCGCCCACTGAGGTCCAGGCCAGTCCGTTGACCACGCCTACCTCGTTCTTGTCCATCTCGTCATCCCGCAGGAACTTGGCAGCCCCCAGCAGGGTTGCCACCATGGCCGTGGTCACCTTGATCTGGCGTTTGTGTCCTTCAGCGATCTTACGGGCTACCTTGCGGCAGACATTGCCGATCTCACGCTCAAGATTGCGCAGACCGGCCTCGCGGGTATACTTGGCAATAATCTCTTTGATCGCCTCTTCCTCAAACGCGATATGCTTTGTCTTGAGTCCGTTGTCCTTCATCTGGCGCGGCACCAGATAACGGATGGCGATATCCAGCTTTTCTTCTTCTGTATAACCGGGGATATTGATTACCTCCATCCGGTCAAACAAGGCCGAAGGGATCGGGTCACTGTGGTTGGCAGTGGCCACGAACAGGACATTGGAGAGATCAAAGGGGAGATTGACATAATGATCCGAGAAGGCGTTGTTCTGTTGTGGGTCAAGCACTTCCAGCAGGGCGGCCGATGGATCACCCTTGTAGTCATAGCCCAGCTTGTCCAGCTCATCCAGCATGAAGACCGGATTCCGCGAGCCGGCCTGTTTCACTCCCTGGATGATCCGGCCCGGCAGCGCCCCCAGGTAGGTACGACGGTGACCGCGAATCTCGGCCTCATCCCGTACCCCGCCCAATGAGATCCGGACAAATTTACGGTTCAAGGCACGGGCGATGGACTTGCCCAGGGAGGTCTTGCCCACCCCGGGAGGCCCCACAAAGCAGAGGATCGGCCCCTTCATCTTCTTGTTCAGCTTGCGCACCGCAAGAAACTCGAGAATCCGCTCTTTCACCTTGTCCAGATAGGAGTGGTCTTCATCCAGTATCTTCTTGGCCCGGATGATATCCAGCGAATCGCGGGTGGTCTTTGACCAGGGGATCTCGATCAGCCAGTCCAGATAGGTACGAATCACCCCGGCCTCTCCGGAGTCGCCATGCATCCGTTCCAGACGACCCAACTGTTTCAGGGCCTCCTTTTGCGCAGCCTCAGGCATTTTTGCCGCCTCGATCGACTTACGCAGCTCCTCCAGCTCCTCCTTGCCGTCGTTGTCTCCCAGTTCATGCTGGATCGCCTTCATCTGCTCCCGAAGATAGTATTCCTTCTGATTCTTGCCCATTTCCTCCCGGGCAGCGTTCTGGATCTGGGCCTGCACCGACAGCATCTCATGCTCACGGGCCAGAAGTTCATTAACCTTGGTCAGACGCCTGACCGGTTCCTCAATCTCAAGCAGCATCTGGGCTTCGGACAGCTTCAGCCCCAGATTGCTGGCGATCAGATCAGCCATACTGCCGGGATCGGAGATATTTTCCAGGATCACCATTACTTCAGGCGAGATCTGCTTACCCAGTTCGGCAATCCTGGCCAGCTGTTCCCGCACCGTACGCATCAGTGCCTCTGTCTCCAGAGTATCGGCTGCAGCCGGCTCAACCAGCCGTTCGATCCGCACGGTATGGAACGGTTTGTCATCAATAAATTCGGTTATCCGTGCCTTGACCAGCCCCTGCACCAGGATCTTGACCCGACCGTCAGGCAGCTTCAGCATCCGCATGATCATGGCCACCGTGCCGACGTTATAAATCTTGTCCGGGGTGGGGTCTTCATCACCGATGTCATGCTGGGTGGCCAGCATGATCATCCGGTCACCGGCCAAGGCCTGATCAACCGCCTTGATCGACAGTTCACGTCCTACAAATAACGGAATAATCATAAAGGGATACACCACCACGTCCCGTATCGGAAGCAACGGCAGCTGGTCCGGTATCCGCAGTTCTTCTTCGGTTACAATGGCCGGTTCCACGGAGTTCTGTTCCTGCTCGGATTTACTCACTCTTCAACTCCTTAATCAAAATACGATGTTCTTGTCCCTTGGGACAGATGATACGCAAAACCCCTCGTCCATACTCGGCGCGTAAATGGGTGGGATCAACCAGGTCCGGCAGCCTGACCGTCCGGCGCAGCCGACCGAAGTGCCGCTCAAGACAGAGATAGCGGACATGGCTAGGCGGGGGATCTGCCTGTTTGTCGGCCTGAATCACACAGACCATGCCACGCTGTACCAGGCTGATACTCTCAGCACTGACACCGGGCAGATCAAACTCCAGCACCAGATCATGCTCTGTTTCGTAAATATCCATGGCAGCGCTCAGGCTCCCCTCATCTTCAGCAGCAAGACCGGGGTCAAGCGTACGGAGTAACGCACGCATTTCATCCAGATGCCGATTATACTGCCCTGTAAACGATGGTTTCTTGCCGCCTGAGCGTGGCATAGCGTCACCTGTCATGAAATAATCTATTTGGAGTTTTCCAGCTAGAGTCCGATGTTGAATCGGTCTGTTGTGATGATGTAACCATTCCACCTATGAAAGTCAAGCGACTGAACCGGTTCAACAGCGTAAAAAGTCGTTGACATATACGGTGTATTTACAGGAAAGTCTTCCTATTCTTTACCAAACAAGGAGTAGTTTCGATATGGAACTGAAAACAAAAATCTGGATGACCGGATCACTGGACTGGTTCGGCTTTATTGATGACGAAGAGCTCTTTCTGGGGCACCGCAATTTCCCCAACCCGCCGGAAGAAGGGGATGCCTGGACCAGCGAGGCAGGGGATATGTTCAAGATCATAGACGGTGAGATCAAAAAAATCGGCCATACGGAACCTCCCAAAAAGTACTGGTAACTGAAGGGAAGCACTCCGGATTCAGTTAGTTTTCAGCAGGCACCAGATCTATCACTGTCAGCTCCGGCGGTGCCAGGAAACGTAGCGGCGGCCCCCAGGTGCCGGTGCCCCGGCTGACATACAGCAGACCTCCTTCAGCAAGCCTGTTTAACCCGGCCCTGACCGGAAAATTCAGCCAGGTCAGCAGATTAAACGGAAAAATCTGCCCTTTGTGCACATGACCGGAGAGCTGTAAATCAAACAGCCCCTGACTCTTGCGTTCCACTACCGGACGGTGTTTCAGCAGCATTACAAAGCGGTCTTTGGGTATGGCAGCCAGCAAAACTCGCTCGTCAACAGCCTGATACCTACCAAACCTGGCGGCAGCCGGATCATCAACTCCCGCCAGTGCCAGCCCGCTGCAAACCAGTGCCGTCCGGTTCTGCAGTATACTGAATCCTGACTGTTCCAGAAAACTGCGTGATTGATCAAGTCCCACATAATACTCATGGTTACCGAACACCGCATATTTGCCCAGACGTGGTGACAGCCTGCGCAGCATCTGCGAGACACCGTCAAAATGCTTGATATGCCCGTCAACAATATCCCCCGTGGCAACCAGCAGATCAGGCTTTACCTTTTCTACGGCATCCGCAACCTGCTGCACCTGGCGGTGACCGACAATCAGACCGATATGCAGATCCGATATCTGCACGACCCGAATGGGTGAGGCGCCTTGCGGCAGTTTCGGGGTCTTCACCGTAAGGTAGTCGGTTTTCAGGTCTGCTGCTTCAAACCAGGCATAGCAGGTAATTAAGGCTGCCAGACCGAAACAGAGCTGAAAGGAAGACCGGGGAGTTAAAAACCGGACTGACGGCATACGGACAAAATACTTTGCTGCCCGATACAACAGGTTCAACACTCCCAATGCGGCCGACAGAGAGATAAAAAGAAACAGAAACCCCATCCAGCAATAACCGGTATAGGCAGCTATCAATGCAGGCGTTGTCTGCCCGCTGCGCTCAAGTGTTCGCACGAGCAGTGGGGCAACCAGCATCAGCAGACACCAGCCTGCCGGCAGTATCCACCTCTGCCGAAGGCCCGGCCATGCCGACCCCATACGCAGCAGGAAAAAGACATGGGCACTTCCATACACGAACAGGAATATGATTAGAAACAGGGCCATAGTCTACGCACCATCCTTGCCACTTTATCCTTGTCACTTTGCGGTGACAGGAAGATACTGACAAGCATTGTGACTAGCACACACGCGCATCATACTCAACAAAATCAATCAGAAGCGGTCATCCGTCCTGACACCGTCGAAGTTGTTGTACCGCTTCCCCTTGATACCGTTTTTCATTACCGGGTACCGGAACTGCTTGCCGGCCGGGTCAAAATTGGTGTGCGTGTCTTTGTGCCGTTTGGACGCCGCAGGATAACAGCCTATATCACAGGTTTCAGCAGTCCGCCGGAAGGCCGGCCGTTAAAGGAACTGCTTGAAGTGCTGGATGATCAACCGCTCTGGACCGATGCCGAACTGGCTTTTTTCCGCTGGATTGCCGGGTACTACCTGCATCCGTTGGGTGAGGTACTCAAAACAGCGCTGCCTGCCGGAATAAACCTTCAGTCTCGCAACGGAGCAGGCAATGAAGGGATTACCGGGGGCAGAAAGGTCCGCAAAGAGAAGTTTTTTGAGATAGCGGCCCAATCGGAACCGGTCAAAACAAGGGGTAAAAACCTGGATATGCTTGCCTATCTGCAACAGGCAGGACCAGCAAGCGTACAAGAACTGCGACAGCGTTTTGGCGAATGCAGTCAGAATCTGAGGCGCCTGCTGGAACTTGGCGCCGCCAGGATGTATGAACGGGAGGTCTACCGGGACCCCTTTGCAGGCCTGGCCGTTGATCGGGACAGTCCCAGACTGCTCAATGCAGATCAGCAGCACTGTCTGGACCGTATCTCAGAGGCAGTGGCGGCGAAACAGTTTGCCCCGTTTCTGCTGCACGGCGTGACCGGAAGCGGTAAGACCGAAGTCTACCTGCAGGCAATAGCCAAAGTTTTGACAGAGAGACACAACGCCTTGGTACTGGTGCCTGAAATCTCTCTTACTCCACAACTTGTGCAACGGTTCCGTGCCCGTTTCAGCAACGGTATTGCGGTGCTGCACAGTGCGCTTTCCGATGGTGAACGGTACGATGAATGGCGCAGAATCCGTCGAGGTGAGGTACGGATCGTGATCGGTGCCCGTTCCGCCATCTTTGCGCCGCTGGAACTGATCGGGATCATTGTGGTGGATGAGGAGCACGAGGCATCCTTCAAACAGTCGGACGGTCTGCGTTACAACGCCCGTGATCTGGCTCTGGTACGAGGACAGCAGGAACAGTCCGTTGTGCTGCTAGGCTCGGCGACCCCTCTGGTAACCACCTGTTTTGCGGCTCAGCAGGGAAAGCTGGGATACCTGACCCTCCCGGAGCGAGTTGCTTCACGCCCTCTGCCGGAAACCCGGATTGTGCATGCCCAGATGACCGCAGAAACAGCGCTCTGCCAACCGGTCGTCGAAGCGCTGTCCGAGAACCTTACCAGACATGAGCAGAGCCTGCTCTTCCTGAACCGGCGCGGCTTTGCCAGCTGGCTGGTCTGTCCGTCCTGCGGAGCGGACCTGCAATGCCCGAACTGTTCGGTATCCCTGACCTACCATCGCCAACGGGGCAAAAGTATCTGCCATTATTGTGACTATCAGGTACCTGCCCCCTGTATCTGCCCTGACTGCGGAGAGCTGGAACTAAAAGAGATGGGGGCCGGAACGGAAAGGATTGAACACGAACTACACAACCGCTTCCCCGAGGCACGCATCGCCCGGATGGACAGTGATACCACCAGCGGCAAGGGCGGTCACGCCCGAATTCTTGACAAGGTTGCCAAAGGCGAGGTGGATATCCTGATCGGAACCCAGATGATTGCCAAGGGGCACGATTTCCCCGGCGTCACCTTTGTTGGGGTGCTGCAGGCTGAAGGCAGCCTGTATCTGCCTGATTTCAGGGCTGCTGAACGGACCTTCCAGATCCTTTCCCAGGTTATCGGCCGGGCCGGCAGGGGAACGTTGCCTGGCCGGGTACTGTTGCAGACCATGCATGCAGATCATTACGGTATTTCCTGTGCAGCCGGACATGATTTCGACCGTTTTTTGCAGGAAGAACTACTGTTTCGGCAGGAGTTATGCTATCCCCCTTACGGGTTTCTTGCAGCACTCAAGCTGTCCGCAACCTCGGAATCATCACTTGCAACCGCTGCAGAAGCATCTGCACAACTCCTTGCTCTGCTCAAACAGCAGTTGGGACTGCGAACGGAGATCCTTGGACCTGCACCGGCACCACTGTATCGGCTGCGGGGCCGGTATCGGCGCCAGATCTTGTTGAAAGATGCCAATCGCAGCAACCTCAGACGTCTCCTGGGCATCTATCGCAAGCAACAGTCTCTGCCTGCGACCGTGCGGGAAGCGATTGACATTGACCCGGTGGATCTGTTGTAGTTGTAGCGTATTCAGAGCAGTTTCACAGGAGCCTGATATGGGCAGTTTCGATAACCGATTCAGGGCTTCCGGGCTGGAGCCGGATCTGCTATCCCTGCAAGAGCGGGCAAGCCTGCTCGAGAAGAGCAAGATGGGGAACGGATTGACCTGGCAGGAGCTTCAGACGCTGGCAGGCTACTTTTCCGCCTGGAAGGCAAAGGCGGGGGTATACCTTTGTCGGCAGGGAGAGCAAAGCGACTTTCTCTGCATTGTGTTTCAGGGGCGGGTCAGTATCATCAAGGAGGATCTGCACAAGGCTGCCAAGGAGATCGCTTCAATCGGCCCCGGACAGACCGTCGGTGAAATGGCCCTGATTGACCAGGAGCCCCGTTCTGCCTCATCGGTGGTCAAAACCCCGGTGCTTCTGCTGATACTTGATGAAGAGGGTTTCAAGCAGATGGAGGAAGAGGTCCCCAGACTGTGGGGTAAGGTCCTGTTGCAGCTGGCTAAAATAATCAGCAAACGCTTACGCCAAACCAGCGGTGTGCTGGCGGAGTACCTTGCCAGCTAAACCCGGATTTTATTGGGGCACGGTTTAAGCCTGATACCCGGCATAGTACTGCTTGACCTTGACCAGATACTCCCGCGTCTCGCGAGGCAGCCGGTCAGGACGACGATCCACGTTACCCGGCCCCCAGTTGTAGGCAGCCAGAGCCGAATCCAGATCACCGTTATAGCGTTCAAGCAGCCCCTTCAGAAAGCGGGTGCCTGCCAGCACGTTCTGCTCCGGGTCAAAGGCATCAGTGACGCCAAGCCCCCGCGCAGTAGCCGGCATCAGCTGCATCAATCCCTGTGCCCCGGCGTGGGAAACGGCACGGGGGTTGAAGTTACTCTCTGCCTTGATCACCGCCTTGATCAGACCGGCGTCAACCCCGTAACGGCGAGAGGCCTTTTCGATAGTTTGTTCAAGATTTGCCGAACGGGGCGCATCCTGCATCTGTTCACTGCGCCGTGTAACCTGCTCCGGCGCCTTAGGCCCAGGCTCCTGCTCCGGTTCCGGCAATGGCTGCCCGGCTTTCAGGTTTGTTCGTGCGGCCTCCCCCCCCTCGACATTCGCCATGTAGGCCTGCAAAGAAGCTGCCGTCTGAGGCAAGACTGAAGCAGATAGTGCCGCAAGGGGCAGCGACGTCCCGCCATTCGTGGAGCCGTAGTCCGACAGCTGGTCGATAGTACTGCGTAACGAGGCCAGATGGAGCAGTTCAGCGGCTTGCCGTACCGCCTCGGGTGCGACATCTGCCGAAATCACACCGCGATCAAGGACAGCATCCAGACGGTCTGCAAATCTTGCTGTTGAAGCTGATGCCGCCTGAACTGCCGTTTGACGCGGATTTTCACGAAGTACGTTCTGCAACAACGACATGGTTTGGGCGGAATTGATTGACATGGTTTTTCTCCGGCATCAGGGGTACTGCAGGTTTTTCTTTTTCAATTTTTCAATCAGTGTTGTCCTTTTCAGATTCAACAACGTTGCAGCTTCCTTCTTGTTCCCTCCGGTACGCTGCAACGCCTGCATGATCAAACGGTTTTCAAACTCATCCACGACGCTGTTCAGACAGATTCCCTGAACCGGCAGTTCATGTCCGTCAGACAGTATCGGGGCAGGAGCGACCGGCCGCTGAGAAACCTGGCCTGAAACCAGATATTTCTCCGGCAGGTCATCCACCGTTATAAATCCGCTTTCTTTCATGGTGATCATCCGTTCCACCAGATTTTCAAGCTCACGCACATTACCGGGCCAGTCATAGTTGCACAGTATTTCAAGCGCTTCGCGGGAAAACCCCTTAACCAGCCGTCTCCGGTCACGATTGAACTCCCCCTGAAAGTGATTGATCAGCAGCGGAATATCCTCACGCCGGTCACGTAACGGCGGAATGGTGATCGGGATAACCGACAGGCGGTAGTACAGATCTTCTCTGAAATCCCGACTGGCAACCTGCTCGTCAAGATTCTTGTTTGATGCAGCAATAATACGGACATCAACCTTTTGAGAGCGGGTCGAGCCGACCGGCTCAAACTCCTTTGCCTGCAGCACCCGCAACAGCTTGACCTGCAACGTCGCCTTCATATCACCGATCTCATCCAGAAAGAGCGTACCCTTATCCGCCATCTCAAAACGTCCGATCCGGTTGGTATAGGCTCCGGTAAATGAACCCTTGACATGGCCGAACAGTTCGCTTTCCAGCAGGTCGTCCGGAATGGCGGCGCAGTTGACCGGGACGAAGTTCTTTCCGCTTCGGCTGGATAGCTGGTGTATCGCTTTTGCTGCAAGTTCCTTGCCGGTTCCGGACTCGCCCTGTATCAAGACCGTAGCACTGGATTCGGCAACCTTTTCAATCATTTCGAAAAGATTGAGCATCTGGCGGCTTTTACCGATAATCGTGGAACAGAGAAAATGGGGGTATTCATCGACAGCCTGCTCAGGAGCTCGGACCTTTAACGCCTGGTATTCCAGGGCACGCATGACGACACTCTCAAGTTCATCCAGATTCAGCGGTTTTGGTAAAAAAATCAGACGTTCATCATGGGGCAGGGTCCGGGCAGTGTCAGAGGGTCCATACACAATCAGCACGAGCTCGGGATCGCCCTGCCAGATTCGGCTTAATGCGTCGTTTGTGCGGGCGAAGAGGGTGCCGAGATCAGCAACCATGATGCGCATGGCATCCTTTACGAGAGAGTCAAAAAAATCAACATTCTCATCAAGAACCGTCGCATCATAGCCCTTATATGTCAGAAACGCTGACACCAGATCACGGGTTTTACGATCGCCGTCAAGAACCACAAACGAGCTATTAACAATCATGTCGGCACCTTACGGAACAACAAACCAAATTATACCTAATTGTTTTCATTATATGATGCAATCCCACCCATGTCAATAAACTGACTCAAGATTATCGAACCAACGTGCATGAATATCCAGCAACCCAATAAAAATAGCATTTTCTTCACCCCTCACACTTGCACAGGTCGGGCTTGCGTGATACATATACACCGATTTCGTGCCTCATCAGCGCAGTACAGGCCCCCCGCACGAAAGCCAAACTACTGAATTTCATATATATAAGAAAGATCACACTCGAAGGAGGTTGTCCATGTCCAACGCCCTGGTGCCGATGAAGGCCAACGAGGCACGTGCTGGTGAGCATGGTGAACTGATTCAGCTGGTCAGTTTCAGCCTTGACAATGAAGAGTATGGTGTTGACGTCCTGAAGGTGCGAGAAATCATAAGGATGCCCAGCATTACCAGGGTCCCCAACACACCGCACTATGTTGAAGGAGTCATAAACCTGCGGGGAAAGGTCATTCCGATCATCAACATGCGCAGACGGTTCGGCCTGTTTGAACTGGAGTATGACAAGCAGACCCGCATCATGGTCATGGATGTGGAAGGCGAACTGATGGGATTTATTGTTGACGCAGTTTCTGAAGTCATACGGATCTCCAGCAGCGAGATCCAGCCTTCGCCGGCCGTAGTCACCAGCGGTATCGATCAGGAATGTATTGCCGGCGTCATTAATCAGGCGGATCGCCTGTTGGTCCTGCTTGATTTGCAAAAAATGTTCTCCCAGGATGAACGTCGTCTTTTTGGCAATATGTAACATTCCGGATGCGCGGTTTCCCTACTCAACCATCTTTGTACGGCGAGGTGTGTAATGCCCATTGATTGTGAAGACCAGGAACTTCTTGAAGGATTTCTTTCAGAGACGACCGAGTTGCTGGAAAAGCTGGATGACGACCTGATAGCGCTTGAAAAGTCATCTGACGACACCGAGCTGATGAATAGCATTTTCCGTTCTATTCATACCGTAAAAGGTGCATCCAGCTTTTTGGGCTTTGATCTGCTGGTACGGGTAACCCACAAGACGGAAGATGTTCTTAACCGACTTCGCAAGGGTGAATTGCAGCTTACCCCAGAAATCATGGATGTCGTGCTTGAGGCAACTGACCTGGTCAAGACCCTGGTGGCAGACATCAAGGCCGGAGATATCATTGATCGCGAGATTAATGAGACGATCAACAAATTGATCCCGTTGCTGTCGGAGCAGCCACCGGCACAGAAGCAGACAGCCCCGGTCGTTGAAGCATCTGCGCCTCCAGAGCCTGCACAGGCAGCTGAACCGACAATAGATCAAAACGCACCAACAGCACCTCAACCTCCTGCGGAACCGCCTCCTGCAGCTGCCATGCCGCCGGCACCGGCACGACCGGCCCCTGAAGCACCCAAAAAACCTACCCCACCCAAGGCCGGCGAAAAAGGGGGCGGGGATGATCTGTCCGATAACAGCACGGTCAGGGTGGATGTCAAGCGGCTTGACGACCTGATGAACCAGGTTGGCGAACTTGTTCTGGAGCGCAACCGGATGATCCAGCTGAATCAGGACCTGCAGGGTGGAACATCAGACAGCACCCTGTTCGGCGAAGAGTTCGGCAAACTTGCCAAACGGATGAGTTTCGTCACCTCGGAACTGCAGATGCAGGTCCTCAAAATGCGGATGATACCGGTTGAAAAGGTCTTCAAAAAATTCCCCCGCATTGTGCGGTCGTTAGCCCGCGACCTTGGCAAGGAAGTGGACCTGCAGATCTTCGGCGAAGAAACTGAACTGGATCGTTCTGTTGTCGACGAAATCGGCGACCCGCTGATCCACCTTATCCGTAACGCCATGGACCATGGCCTTGAAACACCGGAGGATCGTCTGGCATCCGGCAAACCCCGTACCGGTACCCTGATCCTGGCTGCGGTGCATGAGGGCAACTCCATCATCATCAGCATCAAGGATGATGGCCGCGGGATCGATACTGACCGGGTCGGCCGCAAGGCGATTGAAAAAGGGCTGATCACCGAGGAGCAGCTGGCCGCCATGAGCCAGCGTGAAATGTTCGACCTGATTTTCCTGCCCGGCTTCTCCACCAAAGACCAGGCATCAGACCTTTCCGGCCGCGGTGTCGGCATGGACGTGGTCAAGACCAACATCAAAAAGCTGAACGGACTGATCGAGATCAAGAGTGAAAAAGGAATGGGATCGGAATTCATCCTGCGCCTGCCTCTGACGCTGGCGATCATCCAGTCGCTGCTGGTTGAAGTTGAAGGAGAGATCTACTCCATACCTCTGGCGTCAGTGCTCGAGACCCTGCGGGTTGATCAACGGGAATTCCACGTCATTGGCGGCCAGGAAGTTCTGAAGCTGCGGGACATGGTTCTGCCCCTGGTCCGTCTGGAACAGGTTTTCAATGTCAAGCGCTGTCATGAGCAGGATAATTTCTGCTATATCGTAGTCATTGGCTCTGCCGACAAACGGGTAGGTCTGGTGGTAACACGCCTGGTGGGCCAACAGGAAGTGGCAATCAAATCGCTGGGCAAATATCTGGCAAACGTCACCGGTATAGCTGGGTCTACCATTCTCGGTGATGGCAGGGTAGCGCTGATCGTTGATCCGGTTGGCATGGTTGACGGCGGAGAATAGAATTTGTTCCGGTCACAATCAATATCAGTAAATACCGAGAAAGGGACACACTGTGGCCATATCAGATAAAGATTTTGAACTGTTACGTGACTTTATCTACAACCTTTGCGGGATGTATTTTCATACGACAAAAAAATATTTTCTGGAGAGCCGCCTGACCAAACGGATGGAAGCGACCGGCACCAAGACGGCCATGGATTATTATGGCCTGCTGAAATCGCCGCGTGGCGGCGAAGAGCTTCGTTTTCTGCTGGATGAAGTAACCACTAATGAAACCTATTTTTTCCGTTGTGTTCCCCAGCTGAACGCAATTGAAACCAAGTTCCTGCCGGAAATCGTTGAAGCCAAGGGCAAGATGGGCTTTCGAAAGTTACGGATCTGGAGCGCAGCCTCATCATCAGGCGAAGAGGCCTATACCCTGGCCATGATCCTTCTGGAAAAGCGGGCTACCATCCTCAAGGACTGGATCATCGAGATTATCGGAACCGACATCAATGAGACGGTGGTTGCCCAGGCAAAGGAAGGTATTTACAACGCCTATTCAGTCCGTAACGTACCGGATATGTACAAGAAAAAGTACCTCAAGGAGGAGGGGGGCAAATTCATCCTCTCGCCTGACGTCAAAAAATTTGTGACCTTCAACAAGATGAATCTTTACGATGACACCAAGATGGTCTTCATGAAGAGCTTCGACTTCATCTTCTGCGCCAACGTCTTGATTTATTTTGACCTTGCCTCAAAATCAAAGGTTGTTCAGCACTTTTACAACAACCTGCAGCCCTATGGCTACTTCTTCGTTGGACAGTCAGAGTCTCTTCACGGCGTAAACGACAAATTCAAGACCGTGC